>NZ_JAPEHX010000049.1:0-25004 GCF_028823655.1 Exiguobacterium sp. B2(2022)
TGCTTATACCATCGTCATCTCGCCTGCTTGGCTTTGATCTTCTTTTCTCCGAAAGTAAAGCGCCATCGACAAAGAGAGCAATATCAAGACAAAGTAGACGGTTCGTTGCCAAAACGTCGCTTCGGTGTCCCCTTGGAACAGTGCAATGATATAATCGCTCCCACTGACTAAAAATAGTCCGGCAAGCAAAAGAAAGATTCGATAGCCGGCCCGACTCCGCTCCCGTTTCACTTTGAAGAAAAGGACACCATAGTAGACGATCGCGAGAATCGTCACATACCCGATTACGCCAACAACCCAACTCATCTTGATGCCTCCCTCACTCTCTATTTTTCTGTTTCTTCCCCGTTATCTTAACACATTCTATTCGTCAGACTATGTTAAGATGGTCTAAAGAAAACGCGGAAAGGAACGATCCTATGAAAACGTTTCGCCTCGTCCAAGTCCGTCTCGTCCAAGACGAGTACGGCAATGAACTTAATTTACCAATCGATTTGCTCGACGGGTTGATCATCTCGAAAGAACATGATTCAGAATGGTTGCTCGAGATGCTCGTGCCGACCGAATCGGCCGTCACGCTCCACCATTACTTAAACAAACGAATCCTTATCCTCGCTGAAGCCATCATCACATCTCCGACGAATGCGCCTGCCGCACTCGCCTTGACCTTCACGAGTGAACGAGCCTTGAGCGATCACCATACGTTCGTCGCCGAAGGACTCATGTTAATTCCAAAACAAGATGCGACAAAACAAGTGCTCGACTCTCTCATTCAAGAAGGGGTCGCCACGTCAAATTTGAAACCCGCCTTCTTCGAGAAGAAAGTGGAGATGCAACAATCGTTCAGTCGCTCTGCCTTCAATCAATTGGTCAAAACCGGGTCATTCGAGTAATCGAATGGCCTTGTTTTTTCTTTCCCCAAAACCATTCCCCTTTCAAACAAAAAAGACGGAGAAAGGACCTCCGCCTCACACATAGATAAAGAACAAAATGACCATCATCGTCATTCCAATCACTTTCAATAGCGTGCTGCCGAGAAAAGCGAGAACTGTTCCGACACCGATGCTCCATGCTTCACGTGTTGTCTTCCCGAGTGTCAACTCCGCCAAAAATGCGAAGACAAATGGGAAGATGAGGACCCCGACGAGCGGGAAAATGAACGGTCCGGCAATCAAGCCGATGGTCGCGCCCCATTTCGCCCGTTCTGACCCTCCACGTTTATCCACTGTAGCTCTGGTGACAACGTAGTCCACCACAAACAAGAAGATGAGGAAGACAGACTGCCATACCCAGAATGTCCAAGTTAACGGCTCAAATGAAAAACCAAATCCGTAAATCATGTATCCGATAAACAAGAACAGGACGCTCGGGATGACCGGGTAAATAAGTCCGGCAAAAGCGACCACAAATGATGCGATGATGAATACCCATAATAAGGTCGTCATGACAGTCTCCTCATTTCATGATGGCCGGGTCGGTGATATGGTCTGCAACATTAATCGCCTTCACCTCAAACTGGCCATGTTGATGGATGATATAGTTCGAGCAGGCGTTTCGCATCGCATGACGGAACGTATACGTGTCATCGATCGCCGAGAGCGCTGCTTTAATCGCATGTGAATGGCAGACGACAATAATCCGTTTTCCGGGATACATTTCTACCAAATGTTCCATTCCTTCTAGGACGCGAGCGCGCATCTCATCCTCTGACTCGAGACCCGGAACGCGACGCTCGTCATCGGCCTGCACCGCTTCATAAATGCCTTTCACAGGTTGTCCGGACGCTGCACCAAATTCGCGTTCAATAAATCGCTCGTCCAATCGAATCGCATCATGCTCGATTCCACAGGCTGTCGCAATCGCTTGTGCCGTATGGACCGCACGCGTCAATGGACTAGAAACGATAAGATCCCATGTTTCTTGACTCAAAAAAGCTGCACTCTCTTCAGCCTGTTGACGTCCGAGTGCATTCAACGGATTGTCTTCACGACCTTGAATAATTTCCAAACGATTCCAATCGGTCTGACCGTGTCTCACTAAACATAACTCTGTCACTGCTTCCACTCCTTACTCTTTCAATCATCCCCCATCGTACCATCTTCCCTAAAAATCGCAACTTCAGACAAGACATTCGTCAATGAAACGATTGATCCGTGCCATCAACTGCTCTTCTTTGATCGGGTTGTCTGATTGTAGGAAGCTTGCAAGCGAATGTGTCCCATTCGGAAACGAGATGAGCTGAACGTTCGCGCCGACATCACTCGCATGTTCGACGAAGTGAAGGGCTTGGCCGAACGGCACAATCGGATCTTTCTTTCCGTGTAACAGTAAAATAGGTGGGGCATCGGCATATAGATGGGAGACTGGTGAGCATTTCACCATCAATTCACGCCATTCTTCACGGCTTCCCTCGTAAAACTTCAAATGAGCTAGCCATGTTTGGATGAATTTGAACAACAAGAAGTTCGTCGGTGGATATAAGGCGATGACTCCTTTGATTGTCGGAAGGTCATCCCCGAGCTCCCCTACAAATTGTTTGTGACGATCAAGCGCAGTAGCGAGCATTAAAGCTGCTCCAGCAGAGTCGCCCCACACGAGTAACTGACTTGTATCGAGGGTGAGCAATGATTCATGCTGCTTTAAATAGCTAAGCGCGTCCGAAACATCGATGATATTGTCAGGGAAATATACTCCGTCTTCAAATAGACGGTAATCGATACTGACGACGGCGATCCCTTTCCCCAAAAAGTGATCGAGTAACGGATGGAACAGCGTGACCATGCTGCGGCTCCCTCTCACAAATGCTCCTCCATGTGCATAGACCGCTACCGGGAACGGTCCCTCCCCTGGTGGGAGATACAAATCAAATTGGAGCGGACGATCATTGACAATCTTATACGTATACGTGTGACGCCGGCGTGTTGTCGGTCGAATCGGCAATTCGGGCTCTTGCCATCTGACAAGTGACCCGTACTGACTCCACACGCTAGCCCCGGCTGCCGTCGCCGCAGCAAGTGCCGCACCCCCGACAAACCAGGCGGTCTCCTTTCTCATACAATCCACTCCTCGTTCCTTTTTTTAATCATATTCCCGCTTTTTTCAAAAATCTATCCATCAGAAGTCGGACTTGACGTGCTCCGAAGGTCACACTATAATATTACTCGCAGTCATAAAACGTAACAGTTACGATTTAATATTCAGATAATTTGAAAGGTGGACGACGAAAGATGAAGAAGACTTGGCTAGGCGCTGTCGCGGCCGGCACGCTTTTGCTTGGCGCGTGTGGGAATACCGAAGGAGACAACGCATCCGAATCGACAGATCAGAAACTAACGATTTACGCTTCGACTTTTGCTTTGAAGTCAATGGCAGAGGAAATCGGTGGTGACCGCGTCAATGTGGAAATGGTGATCCCACCTGGAGCAGACCCGCACACATATGAGCCGACTTCAAAGCAAATGACTCAAATTGCAGAAGCGGATCTCTTTTTGACAATCGGCCATGACCTTGAACCTTACGTCGAGTCCATGGAGAAGAGCTTGGAAGGGCAGAACGTCGCTTTCGTCAAAACGGCAGAGGACGTGACGTTGCTTGATGCAGCCGATACCGTTCATATTCATGAAGAAGACGGTCATTCCGAAGATGAACATGCTCACGAAGAAGAAGGACATTCTGAAGACGAGCATGCCAATGAAGAAGAAGCGCATAACGAAGATGAGCATGACCATGGACAATACGATCCACACGTCTGGCTCGACCCGATGAATGCCGTTTCAATGGCAGAAGCTGTTGAAGCTGCTTTCAGCGAAGAGGCACCAGACTATAAAGACGAGTTCTCAGAACGGTTGAGTGCATTTAAAGACGAAGCGAATACCCTCGATGCAGAATTGAAAGCAGCAGTTGAGAATGGTTCGAAGTCGGAGTTACTCGTCACACACGCAGCATATGGCTATTTGGCTGAACGATATGGTTTCGATCAGTTGCCGATCGCCGGCCTCACACCTTCTGAAGAACCGTCACAACAAGCCCTCAAACGAATCATCGAAGAGGCGCGTCTCCACGATTTGAACTATATTGCTTTCGAAGATACGGTCACACCAAAAGTGGCTGAGGTCGTGAAGCAAGAAATCGGCGCAGAAAGCGTAACGATCTACAACTTGGAATCTGTCACAAAAGAACAGATGGACAAGAGCTATTTTGACTTGATGCGTGAAAACGTCAAGGCACTCGAGACAGCCTTGAAATAATCAAAATCCCGAAACGAATTGATTCGTTTCGGGATTTTTTATACTTCGATCCGGCGGTCCAGCGTTTTCATCGTGACGAAAAGAAGGAGCAGGAGTGATACGGTCACACTCATCATCCATACGTCCCCATTCATGAAGGATGACCACTCCCAGTTATCCGTGCTCAGTCCGAACCACACTTGACTGATGACGACTCCGCTTAGGCCCATCACACTAAAACGAAACCATGTCATATTTGGAACGAACCGTTTGCTGACGAAGTAACTATTCAACACCAAAAGACTAACATAAGCGATGAACAGCAAACTCCACGCTGTGTCAAACAGGGTCGGTACTGTTCCTCCCGCTACAGCATACCCCCACGTCACCAAGAATACGATGAACAAGATGAGTGTGATGCGATAAAGTGATCTGCGTTTCGTTTGATAGGCGAGAAACGGGTTGATGAGAATACCAAGCCAAATGAGTGTGCCGAACACGTCCATGATTGAATCCCCTTTTATCCATTTTTTTACATTATACCATAGTGGATTCATCTTTACTCATAATAAATAAGGACAAGTTCTTCTTGGGATGCGGCCGTCTCACAGAACTGTTGCAACTTTGTCCAATCTTCCCAAATCGTCTCGAACTCCTCTTTCGGTACGAGTGCCATATCTTTCACATCATCCCGTCCGAATGCATGCAATGTGTCTTTGACGATGTGAAGTAGCTGTGGGGTCAAAATCCCGACCACGACCGCCTGTGCTTCATTCACAATCAACTCCTCACCGACGAGTGCCATTTCCATATTGTACGTATCAGCCCCATCGATATACACTTCGATTTGACTGAGTACGCGTTGAAACGATTCGACATTCGGGAGCGTTAACGTGTCGTCCCGGTCACGGTATTGCTCATGCATATGAATCAACCAGTCTAAAATCATCTCCGGATCTTGATTAAATGACACCCAAACTTCTGGGGAAACACGTACATAATGCGTCGTCTCCATACATGAGCCGCCTACGTGAATTCGTAGACGGTTCCATTCATTAAGAACGACTTGTTCCTGTTTTTTGTTCTTCTGTTTCGCTTTCCCAAGCTTCTACATACTCACGACCTGGAAGATTTTCTACCGAGTCGACATAGAAGACCGGATCTTGTCCTGCTCGACGCTGTGACAAGTAGTCGTCAAGAACGGCTCGAGCCACTTTCGCCAAGCGGAAGATTGCGTACAAGTTGACGAGAGCCATGAGACCCATGAACACGTCAGCAATCGACCAGACGAGCCCTGCAGAGCGGACAGCACCAAACAAGACCATTCCGACAACACCGATGCGATAGAGCGTGACATAGATTTTTTTGTCCGAGATGAACTGAATGTTCGTCTCGCCGTAGTAGTAGTTACCAAGAATCGAGCTGAACGCGAACAAGAAAATCGCAATCGTCAAGAACGATGTCGCGACCGAACCGACTTCTGCCGTCAATGCCGCTTGCGTCAATTCGACACCTGCAAACGATTCTGAACCTGCAACACCTGAAATCAAGATGATCATTGCTGTCGACGTACAAACGAGCAATGTATCCACGAATACGCTGAACGATTGAATCAAACCTTGCTTAACAGGGTGTGATACTTCCGCTGCCGCAGCGGCGTTCGGCGCAGAACCCATCCCTGCTTCGTTCGAGAAGAGACCACGACGAATCCCTTGGAGTACCATCGCACCGATTGCACCACCGAAGAGTTGCTCGATTCCAAGAACTCCTTCTGAGAAGATGAGGCTGAATACGTCTGGTAAGAGGGATACGTTTGTCACCATGATCCAAATCGCGAGTAAAATGTAGCCACCCGCCATGACTGGAACAATGATGCTCGACAAGAGCGCGATTGATTGAATACCACCGAATACGACAATCGCTGTGACAATCGCGAGGACAACCCCGACGACTGTCGTGCTGATGCCGAATTGGTTACTCACAGAAAGTGAAATCGTGTTCGACTGAACAGAGTTAAACGCAAACCCGAATGAGAACGTGATTAAAATCGCGAACAAGACACCGAGCCAACGTTGACCGAGCGCACGCTCCATATAGTAAGCCGGACCTCCACGCCATGTGCGTCCGTCACGAATCTTATACACTTGTGCCAATGTACTTTCGACAAATGCAGATGCCGCTCCAATCAAAGCGATGAGCCACATCCAAAAGACTGCTCCTGGGCCACCTAGCGCAATCGCTGTCGCCACACCGGCAATGTTCCCTGTTCCGACACGTGCTGCCGTCCCGATTGCGAACGCTTGGAACGAAGACACTTGGCCTTTCTCACGTTCTGTACCTTCTTTAAACAAAAGGCGGAACATCTCAGGAATCATGCGGAACTGAACGAAGCCCATACGGACCGTGAAATAAAGACCTAATGCGACAAGTACGACGATGAGCACTTGTGACCATAACAAATCGTTCGCCTGCGAAACGAGGTTCTCTACAAATTTCTCCATACTAATCCTCCATCATTCTAAAAATCTCAACAGAAAAAGTCATGTTAACTTTTTTAACATGACTAGAATTATAGGTAAATTATACGAAAATTGCAATATTAATTCGTTTTCTTGTATATATGAACTTCCTTCGAATCGTATCTCACCAACAAAAAAATGAATCGGATTGCCCATCGCAACCCGATTCGTTATACAGTTCATTTAGATAAAGAGGTTTAAGTTTCCGCCCTCTGCTGCGCCGAGATACGCCGCAACACCACCAAGGTCGACACCTTCAATCAACTCTTCTTCTTTGATACCCATGACATCCATCGACATCGTGCAGGCTACCATCTTCACGCCTGCCTCTTGAGCTGACTTGATCATCTCTTCGACAGAAGGGACGTTCTTGTCGCTCATGACTTTCTTCATCATTTTTTGGCCGACACCACCGAAGTTCATGTTCGAGAGTGGAAGTTCACCGGCATGTCCTGGCATCATCATGCCGAACATTTTCTCAAGACCTTGTTTCTTCACTTCCGGCGCGTCCGGTTTGCGGATGACATTGAGTCCCCAGAATGTGAAGAACATTGTTACTTCTTTCCCCATCGCTGCAGCACCTTGCGCAATGATGAGAGATGCGAGCGCACGGTCGAGGTCACCGCTGAAGACGACCATTGACGCGCCATCTCCTGTTGGAGCGCCCGCTTGCGGCGCAACCGGACCTTGTCCTTTTTGGAGAATGGCTTCGACGCGTCCGTTGACGAATTGTTTCGAGACGAGTTTGTTACCTGTCTTCTTCGCCCATGCTTCGATATCAGCGAAGAACCCTGGGTCACTTGCGAGGACACGAAGTGTTTCGCCTTCCCCGAGTTCTGCGACTTTTTTATTCACTTCTAAAATAGGTCCCGGGCATTGTAGACCACACGTGTCTAACATGACCGCTTCACCGATTGGTGCGTTCGTCATTTGTGTTGGCTCCTCTTCTACAACGGTAGCCGCTGTTTCATTTGATGTGTTCGCTTCTTCAAGCGCCTCGAAATCACGATTGATCTGTGACCATGTTTTATAGCCACCGCTCAAGTTTTTCACCTTGAAGCCGTTTTGACGCAAGATGCGTGATGCGAGATATCCACGAAGACCGACTTGGCACGTCACATAAATCGTTTCGTTTCGGTCATAGTTGTCTAAGTTTTCACGTAATGAGTTGAGTGGGACGTTGATTGATCCTGGAATCTTCCCAAGTTCATGTTCTGATTCGTCACGAACGTCAAGTAACGTCGCTCCGTTCTTCACGAGCTCATCGATTTCATCCCAATGCACGACTTCGTTATCACCAAGTACAACGTTAGAAGCGACATACCCAATCATGTTGACAGGATCTTTCGCCGAGCTGAACGGTGGTGCGTAACTGAGTTCGAGGTCAGGAAGATCAAGGACCGTCAAACCGCCTTTCATCGCTGTCGCAATGACGTCGATTCGCTTGTCGACACCGTTGATCCCGACACCTTGTGCACCGTAAATCTCACCAGTTGTCGGGTGGAATAAGAGTTTGAGTGATACCGGTGTCGATCCTGGATAGTATCCGGCGTGCGAACCTGGATGCACGTGAACGGCTTCATACGTCTTATCGGCTGCTTTTAAGCGTTTCTCGTTCCAACCAGTCGATGCGACCGTCATATCAAACACTTTCGCGATTCCTGTTCCCATCGTTCCGTTATATTTCACGTCACGGCCGTTAATGATATCGGCAACGAGACGACCTTGACGGTTCGCCGGCCATGCGAGTGGGACGACAGTTGGCTCTTGGAAGACATAGTCGAGCACTTCGACCGCATCTCCAATCGCGTAAATCGACGGATCAGATGTCATCATTTTTTCATTTACACGAATCGCACCGCGCGTACCTGTTTCAAGGCCTGCTTCACGGGCAATCGTTGACTCCGGCGTAACCCCGATCGACATGATGACCATATCTGTATCGATGACACGACCGCTCGTCAAATGAACTTTCTTCCCTTTTTCAGAGAATGAAGAAACACCATCAGACAATTGAAGCTCAACACCATGAAGACGTAAATGTTCATGGATCGGTGCGACCATCTCACGGTCGAGCGGTGTCATGACTTGGTTTGCCATCTCGACGAGGGTGACGTCAACGCCACGCTCACGTAGGTTTTCTGCCATCTCAATCCCGATGAAGCCCCCACCGATTACAGTCGCGTGTTTTGGTGCTTTGTCATCGACATAGCCACGGATTTTATCTGTGTCTGGAATGTTGCGAAGTGTGAAGATGTCTTCTGCTTCGTCGATTCCAGGGATGTTCGGACGAATCGGTTTCGCTCCCGGTGAAAGGATGAGGACATCATACGACTCATCGTACGTCTCACCTGTTTGGACGTGCTTCACCGTCACCGTTTTCTCATCACGGTTGATATTAACGACTTCCGTCAAATTACGGATATCGAGTTGGAAACGTTTGTTCATTCCTTCGACCGTTTGGACGAGCAATTTTTGACGGTCTTGGATGACGTCCCCGATGTAGTATGGAAGACCACAGTTTGCGAATGAAATATATTCCCCACGGTCGAACATGACGATTTGATTTTCTTCATTCAAACGACGGAGTCGTGCAGCTGCAGATGCACCACCTGCTACCCCACCGACGATTACGATTTTTTTACTCATTGTCCATTTCCTCCTCTGACGACTTCTCCTGGCCAACTCATCAAGCCATCTTCTATATTGACCACTTTATAGCCTTTTGCCTCCATTTGCCAAGTTGCTTGCGTGCTGCGTGCACCAGAGCGGCAAAGAACGACATATTCTTCAGCAGGGTCGAGAGTATCGATCCATGTTGACATTTCTGATAACGGATAGTTTTTGGCACCTTCGATATGCGCTTCTTGAAACTCGTCGCGTTCACGAACGTCGACGATGTTTACTGGCACTTCAAAGTCCATTTGACGTTTTAAAGCAGATGCTTTCATCATTAATCTACCTTTCTATTTTCGATTCCATCTATACCATTCGGCTTGGTAGCTGGCGCTCAATAAAGTTTGTGATTTATTGAACATTTTGCTTCCACGTCATTAATATACCCCCTTAGGTATTCAAATGCAAGAAATAAGTTTGACGAAATGTAGAATTTTTCATCACCCCTTCATAAAGTAGTTGATGCTCGACACATACTCCCCCATGTATTAAGATGAGCCTACACAAGAAATAGTTGGGTAACTGAACAATTTTTACTATAGAGGTGAAGGACATGGAACAGTATCAATACGACCCGAAAGTATTGAATCGTATGAAACGGGTAGAAGGGCAAATTCGCGCCATCATCCGCATGATGGAGGAAGGAAAAGAGTGTCGTGACGTCGTGACACAACTGAGCGCAGCACGTGCCGCACTCGACCGCGCCTCGACGATTATCGTGGCCAAGAACTTAGAACAGTGCATCATCACAGCGCAAGCGGATGGCGAAGATACGTCAGAAACGGTCGAAGAAGCCATTAAAATGTTGATGAAACGCTAGTTCCCCTTGCTTTCCCCGTCCAAATGGGGGAAAGTTAGAGTAACGACTTACTAAGGGGGATTTCCTTGTGAACTTCGAAGAAAAAGTAGAATCATTTAGAGCGCTCGCCGCTGAACGCAACATGACGTTCAAAGAGAGCGACACTGAAACGCACGTCACGTTTTTGACGCGTGAAACAACAAAATCCGGGGCTCAGCCCGTTATGATTATCGCTTTTAACAAAAAGACGACAGACGCTGAGTTATACGCTGCGACCGTCACGCACGTCCCAGACTATGTAGAAGACTTACCGATTCTAAATGCCTTGAACGAGTTCAACCAGGAGTTCAAGTACTTCCGTTGCGTACTCGACAGCGATCGCGATGTCACACTCGCATCGACACTCGACCTCGATCTCGGTTTCTCACCAGAGATCATCTTGCAACATTCATTCATGATGTTCCAAGCGGCCGATGAAGTGAACGAGTACATGCAAAAGCTCTACACACAAGTACAATAATCAAAAGCCCTTTTTTGAAACATTTTCTTATTGTAGCTCGTATGGTTGACCAAGGAGGCGATGCGATATGACACATTATGAACGATATGTAGAAGCGTTAGACGCCATCAAGGACGCGACGAAGTGGGAGCTAACGGATGACTTTCGGCGCTTGATGGCCATTCATTATGCGATTCACGACACCCCATTCGAGGCATCTCGATTTTCGAACGCACGCGATACATTGAAACAAAAAACGAAGATGTTTTCAAAGTTTAGAGGCAGTCAAAACCTCGTCTGGCTCTCCTTTCTCGATGCCAAATATGAAGACATCGGGACCGCAATCGACGAGGCCCTTCGACTCGATACGTTACTCGACCGAAAGCATTTCCGTTTCAGTTCATTACGTCCTTTTTTAGCGAATCAACTGATTAATGTAGAGGAACCTGAAAGACGACTCAATGAGGCGACTGACTTATATCAAACGTTCAAACAACACCATCCCTGGTTGACGAGCGAGGAAGATCTGTTATCGGCACTCGTGCTCGTTCAAGCGTTTGACGACGTCATCGATTTAAACGAACGGATCGAACAGCATTATAGCTTATTGAAAGACCGGCTATCGAAGTCAAACGAACTGCAACTCGTCTCGCATCTTTTGACATTCAGCGAGTCTGCACCAGAAGAAGCGGTCTCTCGACTGCTGGCATGGAAATCGCAGTTAGACGACGTACAAATATCCATTCGCCGTGAGCAGTTACCGGCGCTCGCTTTGCTGAGCATTGTCGCGGAACCGAATGCGGATGCCGTGCACGCCATTCAAGAAATCGTGGATGCTGAAAAGGACAAACAGCGCTGGTTCAACACACATAGCGTACTTGTCGCCCTTCAACTCGTCGCTGCCGACCACATCACGGGAGAGGCGAATGATTTGTTGCTACACGGGACCTTCGCCCACTTGCTGGCGATGCAACAAGCAATGACCGCTGCGACAACTGCCGCCGTCATTGCCAGTACTTCGTCCTCAAATTAAACGAAATAAAATGTTTCGGGAGGTGAGTTCTGACCATGTCTTTACTACCACAAGATCGAAAGAGTCGGTTTATTTTCAAGTTTGTCATCGGTATGAGTTTCATTCTGCTCTTCATCGGTCGAAGCGAAGTCCCTCTACCGATTCACGCAACAACTTCTTTTGTTCCATTCGAGATTCACACTCCTACGCACCTCCCTTTTGCCGCTGAGACCGAATATGCACATCTGGTCAGCCTAGGGCGAGTCGAACTCGTCTATGAAAATGAAGAGGAGTCTATGAGCATATGGGCGACTACAGAACTCGGATGGCACCATGTCGCAGAGTGGGAACCTTACGCACAAACCGTTCAAGGTTCTCCGATATACCTCAATGAATCCGATGAACTCACCATTCTCAGCTGGCAACGAGATGGCGTCGAATACGCAATCGACTACCGCGGACATCAACTTTCGAAGCAGGATCTATTTGATATCGCGGCTTCGATGAACTAAAAAAAAACGATCTCACGCGAGATCGTTTTTTGGTGTCCAATTTGGTACGACAGGTGTCGTTTTCGGCTCATCGACGACGAGCATCTTGGTGACGACCCGTCCGGCGATTGACACCGCGACGAGCGTATACAATGCGTTCGATAATGGTAAATAAATGAGTGAAATCCCAAGGACGATCACATCAAAGATAATTAAAATCGTACCGACCGACACGCCTGTCCATTTCGATAATCCGAGGGCGAATAAGTCGTCGCCACCGGTCGCTCCGCCTGACTTCAAGACGAGACCGAGACCATATCCGGTCACAATCCCACTTGCGATGGCAGCGAATAACGTCGCTGGCCATACTTGAATATCAAACGTGAGCAAATCGAGACGGTCCCACATCGCATAACTGAGCGAAAGGGACGAAGCGGCTAACACCGCCTGCCCAACAAAACGCCATCCTTTCCACCACAATGCGATGATAAAAAATGGGATGTCGAGCACGATCATCGAGATTGCCGGGTCGATATCAAATAGATAGCGACCGAGTAGCGATAACCCGACGAATCCACCTTCCGCCAAACCAAACTGTTCATTCAAATAATAATAACCGAACGCCATGATCAGCGTTCCGAGCACTATGGTAGCAACTCGTTTCATTCCGATTGTCCTCCCCGTTCTTGACGGAGAGGAGGATCCTCAGTCGTAGCTGCGGTTCCATCTGTTCCATCTCCGATCTTCCGTTTGTTGATTGATACACGTCATGGTGATCATTCAACGCTAGAAGTCCGGAAGTTGGAACAGAGGCCACGTCCTCTCGGTATCCATAAAGACCTTCCTTTCTCAAATTGCGCGTAATCTTGTACGTAGTTTACCACACATTTTGATTCAGTTCATGAATTTTACCTTTAGTGCATGTTACGTTTCGGTAAATCTTTCTTACCGAACCACCACCAGTTCCAATCCCCAAACAGTTTCATAAGGGATGGAACGAGCAGGATCCGGATGATGGTCGCATCGATAAAGATGGCGAGGGCAATCCCGACACCGAGCTGTTTAATCGGGCTGACACCCGTAAAGGCAAACGCACCGGTCACGACAATCATGATGATGGCAGCCGAGGTAATGATCTTACTCGTTTTCGCCAGACCCATTTCTGTCGCATAGTCGTTGTCACCTGTCTCCCGGTAGTATTCCTCGATTCGTGAAACGAGGAACACCTCATAGTCCATCGACAATCCGAAGACGAGTGAGAAGATGAAGACCGGTGTCAAAATACTGATCGTCTCCGCATCATATACATAGCCCGACTCAAAGATGATGACGAGTAAACCGAACGTCGCACCAAGACCGAGTACATTCATAAGAATGGCTTTGATTGGAATCAAGATAGATCGGAACGCCCACATGAGGATGAAGAACGTCGCCAAAATGACGGTGATCACTGCATATGGGATGCTGTCGTAAATCTCATCATAAATCTCTTCGTTAAAGGCAGCCGGTCCACCGACCTCAAATCCCTGGTCTTGCCAATCGCGGACAAATGCCTGCGCTTCTTTGTCACTCGGTGGTACATCGAAACTCACGTTGACGAGGGCGAGGTCTGTATTCCCATCAAGCGTGACGAGACGTTCAAGCGGAGCGAGTTGTTCTGGGGCCGCTTCCACGAGTTGCGTGAACGCTTCAGGCGTCAAACCAGACGTCGTCAAAAAGGTCGAGACGTTATCGACAATCTCTACTTCGTTTAACTCGTCCGTGAGTGTTGTCAGTTCTTCTAAAATCATCGGGTCCGTCAAATCATTCGCTTCGAACAGAATGACCGCATCGGTTGAGTTTTCTCCGAACACTTCGTCAAATCGTTCAAGTGCCGCCCGTGATTCATACGAAGTCGGGAGCGCATCTGCGTCCGGAATGTTCAGTTCTAAGTCACGGACGAACCAAAGGCTCGGTAACAGTAACAATAACGCGATGAGCGTCATCGTCACAGGGCGCTTCATAACGAAGCGGGCAAGCTTTTGCCAGCGTTTTTCTGACTTCGTTTCGTCAGACTTGATGATCCGCCCTTTATTCAAAGCGTCCCCGACTAAGTAAAGAGATGACGGCAAGAGTGTCAGTGCGGACAAAACAGCCCCCGCGACGGCAATGAGCGCACCGAGCGCGACTGCCTGGAAGACATCGACCTGGATAAAGAGTAGACCGGCCAATCCGACGAATACGCATAGTCCAGAAAAGAGAATCGAGCGTCCTGCCGTCGCCACCGTCCGGACGATGGCTTCTTCTCTCGATTGTCCACGCGTCAACTCTTCACGATAACGATTGACGAGGAGCAATGAGAAATCGATCCCGAGCGCAATGGCAATCATCGCCACGGCGTTCAAGACGAATATGGATAATTCCATGTTTTGCGCAAAAAAGAATAGAGACCCTGCCGCTACGATGAACGTGATGAGTCCGACGAGCAACGGCATGAGTGCCGCGAGCGGCGTTCCGAAAACAAGTAACAATACGATCAGAGCAACCGGAATCCCGATCAATTCTGCTCGAATCAAGTCATTTTTCGACGCTTCGTTCAAGTCGTCTGCAAAGACTGGTTCCCCGGTCAACCGCACTTCTGTATCCGTGTCTGTGATCAGGGCGTCACGAACCGCCTCAATCGAAGATTCGGCTGCTTCATAGTCTTCAAATTCAAGCACAAAGTACGAGACGTCGTCTGAACGAGCATCTGGATTCTCTGACGGCGTAATGACACCATCAATCGACCGAATTGCCTCGAACCGTTGCTGTTGTTCGTCCATGACCGTTTCTATTTCTCCGCCTTCAAACAAGACGATCATCGAGGCACCTGCACGGTCGAACCGTTCATTCAACGTATCTTCTACTTGTTGGAAGCGCCCGTCTTGAATCGCGAAGCCGTTTCCTCTCAACTCACCCGGGAGCTGCAGCCCAAAATAGACCGACCCTGCGAGTAAGATCGTCCAAATGAGTAGTACTCCATATCGAAAGCGAACCAACTGCCTACCTAACCATTCCATCCTCGTCACTCCTCCCTGTCTAACCATCTACTTCCCGTTTCTCTCTTCATTCATCATCACTTCACAAAAAATTCCTGAACCTGTTTCGGGTTCAGGATTCTTGTCGTTCAAAGACTTGAAGCCAACTATGGCAAAATCGTAGTGGTGCGGATAAAACAACGAGTCGATCTCCTCGGTCATCTAACAGCATGACCTTCAGCAATTGATTGTCCGCGCACACAGTCGAACAAAACAGCTCTTCTTCTCGACGAAACAGTTGGAACGCTTCTGTCGAAGTGATTGCCGTCGTTTCGCCGACTTGATCGAGAATGACCGTATCACGGTCCCCTTCATACGGAATACGCCAGTGCTCATTCGTTTTCACATTCTCCACTAAAAAGTGCTGCGTGTTTTCATCAAATAAGGTCACACATGTTTCAGGTGTGAATCGTTCAAAATCATACGTCCCTTGATATGCCAGCTCGATGATGTTCCCAAAGAGCGGGACTTCTTCGTAGCGACTATATCGAAACGTATGATCGTGGAGGTTCAAAGCCACGACATCCGATTCGGCTGAATATAAGAAGATGTCATCGCCTTGCCAATAGTGCAAATTGCTAAACCAGTCACCGTTAAAACGTTGTGGAATCGCATGCGTCTCCATCTGTCCTTTTTGTAAATCAATGACTCCGTAAAGTCCTTTTTCTCGGAACCATGCCACGGCACGCGTCGCATTCGGCTCCACATATAGGGCGCACGGTGTCCAAGCCCAGTCAATCTCCCAGCGAATTTGGGACGACTCGTCAAAGAACAAAAATCCGGTTTGCGCCAAGTACAACATCCAACCTTCACCGACACGTTCTAACCATTCGATCGTTTGATGAAATTGAAAGTCTGCTGTTTGTTTGTACATTTGATCACTTCCTAATTTCAGCTTAGCAACGACCGAAGCGAAATTCGATTTTGAATGTGTTCGTTCAACACATTTTCGATTTTCCTGTATACTGTCGGTATAGATGAATGGTTCAGAAAGGAGTATACCGATGCGCCCATTACAATTATCACCAGAGACCGCGGTTGAGCTTGCGAAAAAGTTGAACGTCCCGCTCGAAGAATTGATGCATATGCCAAAGCATATTCTCGTTCAAAAAATGATGCAACTCGAGGCATCTCAAGCAGAGGAAGACACATCAAAGGAGACGGATTAACGTCTCCTTTTTTGATTACTGTTCTTTACGTTTTCGTTTTTTCGATACGTACCAGAGACCACCGATCACGGCGAGTGCGGCACCTCCGGCAACAGCGTATTTGCTGTAGTCCGGACGACGCTCCGTCACGACGAGCGTCGATAGTGGCGCGACTGTCAGATGACGGTCCTCGATTTGACGCGGCGCCGTCAGATTGACGGTATGGTCTTCCACGTTCACTTCAAACTTACCGGACGGAAGTTTGATCTCGACCGCTTCCTCTAACGCGTTATGATACACGACGTGTCGTTCTACATAGCCTTCGACGTGGCGGCTCAACTCGAATGCGATCACGCCTTCTTCCTCATCGAAGAAGCGTAAGTGTTTTCGAATCTGTTCCGTGTTCTCAAGTCGGAAGAGCGGGTACTGCTTCCGCAGACGCAAGAGACCTTTCACATATTCCACACTCGGTGCTTCTTGTTCTGCACGTGTCCAGTCGACACGGTTGACGACCTCACCTGAGTTAAAGCTATTCTCGTCCCCATCTTTTGTGCGGAAGAACTCTTGCCCACTGTGGAGGAACGGAATCCCTTGTCCGAGAAGTACGATGGATGTCGCCAAGCGATGACGGCGACGACGCGTCGTCTCATCATCATCTGGATTTGTCACGGACAACTTGTCCCAAAGCGTCAAGTTATCGTGACATTCGACATAGTTGACGACCTGGTTCGGTTCATCGGCAAAACTTTGGCTCGTAATCCCGCCAGCGATTCCTCGTTTCACGTCAGCCGTCATGTCTGTATTACCGCTTACCCAGCCTGGTAAGTCTTCGATGAATACGTCTCCACGAACACCATCTCGAATCCCATCATTAAATTGCGCGATTCGTGGCATCTTATGCGCATTGTGTTGATTCGCTTTTTTACGGACTGGGAGTGGCGTATCTAAATCCCAACCTTCTCCGATGACCAGGATGGATGGGTCGACGCGATCAAGCGCCTTCCGAATTTGATTCATCGTCTTCACATCATGTAATCCCATCAAGTCGAAACGGAATCCGTCGATCATGAATTCCTTCGCCCAATATGTGACACACTCGACCATGAGCTTACGCATCATCGCGCGTTCAGATGCCGTGTCATTCCCACATGCCGAACCGTCTGCGAGTGTTCCGTCCTCATTTAGTCGATAGTAATAATCAGGAACGAATTGACCGAGCGGTGTCGTCAACGCATCATACGTATGGTTGAAGACGACGTCCATGATGACACGGATGCCCCGATCGTGGAGGGCTTGAATCATCGCTTTTAGTTCAATAATTCGTGTCGCCGGATCGTCTGCTGACGAAGCGTATGATCCTTCGACCGCAAAGTAATGCACCGGATCATATCCCCAGTTATAGTTATCTTCGCTCTCGCGTGATTCGTTCACCGACCCATAGTCAAAGAATGGCATCAATTGAAGATGTGTGATACCGAGCGATGTGATGTAATCGAGTCCGGTAGGGTAACCGCTCGTGGTCGTCGTTCCCGTCTCGGTCATCCCCAAGAACTTCCCACGATGCATGGCCCCACTCTCCGGATGACTCGTCAAATCACGTACGTGCGCTTCATAGATGACCGCTTCTTGTGAAGAATTGAATAGCGGACGTTCTTTGATCCAATGGTCCGGGTTCAAGGATGCCGGGTCAAGCAAACATCCACGCTTCCCATTCACTCCGACGACTTTTGCATAAGGGTCAAGTGATTCCACTTTCTTCCCATCAATCATTGCTTCAAATACATAAAATTGACCTTCGAACAAGGCACGGTCGAGTTCAATGACCCATGTCCCTTTCTCAGCCGGTTCGAGTTCGAGTCGATCAAACTTGCGGGCACGGGCTGTGCGATATAACTTGACCGACATCTGTTCCGCTACCGGAGACCAGACACGTAGTCGAATCTGTTCCCCTTTAAACGTCACCCCAAGGTCTTTCCCGTGATAGGCAACGTGATCTAAGTCTGCTTGTGTGTGTTGATCCATTGTACGTTCCATCTCTTCACTCCTTCACTGCTTCAAATCTGCTATCATTATAACAAAACCACACAAAGGATGGATGAAACATGGCAAAAGACAATTCTTTCGATATCGTGTCCGAAATGAATCTTGAAGAAGTGAAGAACGCGATTCAAATCGCGGAGAAGGAAATTTTGAACCGTTACGACTTCAAAGGATCAAAAAGTGAGATGTCGCTCGACAACGGCGACCTCGTCCTCATCTCGGATGACGACTACAAACTCGAGCAATTAAAGGACGTCTTAATCACGAAGTTGATTAAGCGCGGTGTCCCGACAAAAAACCTCGACTATCAAAAAGTAGAGAACGCACTCGGCGGCACGGTTCGCCAACGTGTGAAATTGAAGAGCGGAATCGACAAAGATGACGCGAAAAAAATCAACAACGCCATCAAGGAATCAAAACTTAAAGTCAAATCGCAAATTCAAGACGATCAAATCCGTGTCACAGGGAAATCACGTGACGATCTTCAAGCTGTCATGCAGCTCGTTCGTGAACTCGAATTGTCTGTTGACGCCCAATTCACGAACTTCCGATGAAACTCGCGATCATCAGTGACCCACACGGTTCGTTTGATGATTTGAAGGCGGTTCTCGATGATGTCCGGCGAGAAACCGAGCATATTCTCTGTCTCGGCGACCTGTATGAATGCCACATCGGGAAAAAACGACGTCACGAGCGCTTTCATCATGTGGAAGACGTCGTGACGTATGATCCGAACTATGAAGCATTGCTGACGTTCCCGAGTCTACGTGGTAACCAAGAGGAGCGAATCGACGAGGTGCTCGTCATCGACCATCCCGTGAAAACACGGATTTCCTTATTGCCGGAACAGACGACTCTTGGAGAAGCACGTTTTTTACATGGGCATCAAGTCAAGTGGAATGAAGACTGGGAACCGGTTGTCGAGAAAGGGAAATATCCGCTCGTCTTCATCGGACATAGTCATATTCCCGGGATTTACCGGAAAGGAAGATCCTTGCCGTGGGAAATCGGGATACCGTTCCATTTGAAGAAGAAGCGATATGTCATCAATGTCGGTGCCGTCATCTTCGATCGGGAATGGTGTCTCTATGACACGGAAGCCCGAACGGTGACGCGGATAAAAGTGTGAGCATAGGAAAAGGACCTCATTTTTTGAGGTCCTTTCGTCTGTCTTACATTTCTTCCGGAGCTTCGACACCGAGTAAACGGAGTCCTTCCGTCAATACGAGCGTCACTGCCTTCACGAGCGCGAGACGCGATTGTTTGCCTGCATCTTCTTCTAGGACGCGGACATGGCCGTAATACTTGTTGAACGCTTGCGCGAGGTCAAGTACATAACGGCTGATGATGGATGGTTCGCGGCGTTCATGTGCACGCGTGATGACGTGCGGGAACGCGTTGAGCATCGTGACGACACCCCATGAGTAGTCATCGTCTGCACCAGTGAACGGTGAGCCATCGTAGTTTCCTTTACGGAGGAGTGAGTTCGCACGAGCGTTCGTGTATTGGACGTAAGGTCCTGTCTCTCCTTCAAACTTGAGCATACTATCGAGATCGAATTCGATGTTGTTGATGCGTTCGTTCTTCAAGTCGTGGAAGACGACCGCTCCGACACCGACCATGCGTGCGACGTCTTCTGCGTTCGCAAGGTCCGGATTCTTCTGTTCGATGTTCGCTTGTGCTTTTTCGATCGCTTCTTTCAACACTTCCTCAAGAAGAACGATGCGCCCTTTGCGTGTCGACATCTTCTTCCCTTCTTGCAAGATTAAACCGAACGGTACGTGGTGCATGCCATCGACGAAGTCGTAGCCGAGCTTACGAAGAACCGAGAAGAGTTGTTTGAAGTGAAGCGCCTGTTCGCCACCGACGACATAGTTTGCTTGGACGAAGTTATACGTCTCGTAGCGATAGATCGCTGCTGCCAAGTCGCGCGTCGCGTACAATGTCGCGCCATCTTTCTTCTTGATTAAGCATGGTGGCAAGTTCTCTTCTTCGAGCGAGACGACCATGGCGCCCTCACTTTCGACTAAGAGATTTTTTTCTTCGAGCATCTCGACGACGCGTCCCATCTTATCATTGTAGAACGCCTCACCATTGAAGCTTTCGAATTTCACACCGAGGAGGTCGTATACTTTTTGGAACTCCTTGAGTGACTCGTCACGGAACCATTGCCAAAGCTCTGTCGCTTCCGCATCGCCGTCTTCAAGCTTCTTGAACCACGCGCGACCTTCGTCTTCAAGTTCTGGTTGTGTCTTCGCTTCTTCGTGGAAATGAACATATAATTTCAAGAGTTCTGCGATTGGATTGGCGCGTACCGCTTCCTCATCGCCCCACTTCTTGTAGGCGACCATCAATTTCCCGAACTGTGTCCCCCAGTCACCGAGGTGGTTGACGCCGACAACGTCATATCCGTTTTTACGTGCGATTTGGTTGATCGCATTCCCAATCACCGTCGAACGTAAGTGACCCATCGAGAACGGCTTCGCAATGTTTGGTGACGAGAAGTCCGTCACAATCGTTTCATTGCGTGTTGCGTGTGTCGCGTACTCTGACTTTTCATCGAGCACCGTGTTGATGATTTCTTTTGACACGACGTCACGGCTCAAGAAGACGTTGACGTAAGGTCCTGCCGCCTCGACTTTTGTGAATAGTTCATCGTTCAAGTCATTCGCGATGTCTGTCGCAATCATGACAGGTGCTTTACGGTAGGCTTTCGCCAATTGGAAACATGGGAACGCGAGGTCACCGTGCGCCTCGTGTTTTGGCTTCTCAATCAATGCTTCAATCTGGTCAATCGTGAGCTCGTCTCCGATGACACGTGATAACGCTTCTGCGTACTTGCGTTCATAACTCATCTGTATGTCCTCCTTCTTCGTATCACAACTCATAAAAAAAACGCCCTTTGCATAGATGCAAAGAGACGGGAATTCCCGCGGTACCACTCTTCTTGCCTGCATGACGCAGACCGCTTTATGGTGATAACGGTTCCCTCCGGCTACGCCTACTCTCGTTTCGGATAGCATCTCAAAAGTGCGTTTCGCGACGTTTGTCAGCCTGGGCTCTCACCAATCCCCAGGTCGCTTTGTTGACTAAACCATCGTTACTCTCTTTTTCATCGACATTCGTCTATGCGGTTGAAAAGCAATTTCATTATAGAGGATATTCCGTGTATACTCAATGCTAGAATTCAAGCATCATTGGACAGAAGCAGGACTCACACGAAATCGTGACGAATCTTTACTATTAAATCTTGAAATGTCCCATGCTAGGAGGGAACACATGAACCACTTTCGTAAGATGTCCGTGCTCGGTTGGAGTATATGGAGTGCCCTGTTCATCTTCACCATCGCACTATTTGCATTGGATATCCTACACGCCCCAACAATCGATTCGTTGTCGTTTATTTTAATTTCGTTGCTTGTCATCATTTTTCAACTCGACTCGATCGAAGTCAAAGGTGTGTACTTCACATTTTCTGAAAGTATCGTCTTAATTTTATTTTTATTCTTTGGATTCGAAACAGCACTCATCGTCAACCAAATCGGATTGTTCGTCTTTCAATTCGCCAATTTGAAACCGAAAGTCGCCATCCGTCGTTTCCGCTTCACGTATCCGTGGAATGCCATTACAGCTTACTTAGAAATTGTCATCCCAGCAGCTGTCTATCTCGCCCTTGGTGGGGAGACCGGTCTCGACTTTTATTCGCAAGATTCGTTCGTGCCGCTCGCTGGATTGTTCCTTGCCATCTTCTTAAACACGGTGTTTCAAAAGTATCAGGTGAAATGGTGGTTCCGCGTCGACATCGCATTGAGCGACTTTATGAAGATTGCCTTCTATACGTACGTCGTCAGTTTGATTTTCATCTTAGCGGCAGCGTTTTTCCGAGAGACCAACTTACTCGTCGTCAGTAGCATCGCCGCTGCGTTGACGTTCTTCATAAAGCGGCTTCTCATTCAAAAAGAGCGGCAAGATGCATTCAAATCCTTGATTGAGCAATACGATGAAGCGAAAGAGGCTGTTTCCTTGTCGCAGAGCGAGGCGCAAGCCATCGAAGTGTTTTTAAGTCAATGCGAACAGCTGAATCATTATGATGAAGGGTATGTCGAGTTTAAATTATTTGAACGCACCCTGTACTTTGATTTAAAGACGCGACAGCCCATCGATCGACCCATCGTCTTTACGTTGCTTGACATGAGTCAGCCAATCGAGCAAATCCTCGACTATGAAATGCGCTTTGAATGGGATACTTCCCTATCTGATGCTTTCCACGACGATTACCACAGCTTCGTTTCTGTTCGCTCGGAGGAAATCGAAGAGATTCGCACCTGGATTGTTATGATGGGAGAACCTGTATACGGTTATCCGAAGATTATTCAGCACGAGATCATCAAATTGTTAAAATCGTTCAACCGGACCATTAGCCGTTGTCACGAACGAGACCGCCTCTATACCGAGAGTCGGACGGACAGTTTAACGCTTCTCGCTAATGCACGTGCGTTTTATGAATATGGCATTCAACAAATATCCGATATGTCGGTATATCCGATATCGGTCGCCATGCTCGATATTGATTTTTTCAAAAAGATTAACGATACGTACGGTCATCAGGTCGGGGACCATGTGTTACAAGAGTTCGGACGACGAATCCGTCAGGTGCTTCGTCCCGATGACTTTGCTGCACGTTATGGCGGCGAAGAATTTATTTTACTGCTCAATCATTGTGACATGAACCAAGCAATCGAAATCACGGAGCGAATTCGCCATCAAATCGAAGCGAAACCATTTCATGTCGACCACCATGAGATTTCTGTCACCGCCTCCATTGGGGTCGATACAATTGAAGCGTTCGGGAACAAGCGACTCGACGATACGATTCGAAACGCGGACCGTGCCCTGTATGTTGGTGGAAAATATGCAGGACGTAACCGTGTGGCGCACTTCAACAATTTAACGACGTAAACTCCCCTTTCTCACATCGAATTGGGGAGTTTTTAGGTTGACAACTAGATTTGAAACAGGTACGTTAGGGAACGTGTTTGATAATAGGATAGCTTAACTTTTTATCGAGAGAGACGGAGGGACTGGCCCTATGAAGTCTCGGCAGCGGGGAACCTGTGCCAAATCCAGCGGGCGTATTGCTCGAAAGATGAAAAGGGTATTTCACACGAAGGACCTTTTTCTCAAGAAAAAGGTCCTTTTTATTTTTTAGTGAGGTGATTATTTTGGAACAACCAACAGCAAACAAATGGGCACTCTTGCCGTTACTCGTCTTCTTACTCTTCTTCATCGGAGCGGGTGTCTATTACGGAGACTTCTATAAGTTTCCGGTACTCGTTGCGGCCATCATCGCCTTGATGGTTGCGGCATTCATGACAAAAGGAAGTGCCACTCAAACCGTCGAGCGCATCGCGCAAGGTGCCGGAAATTCGGGAATCATCATTATGATTTTTATCTTCTTACTGGCCGGTGCCTTTTCAACGGTAGCCGAATCAATCGGTGCCATCGACGCGACGGTCAACGCGGCGTTGACGCTTTTACCCCCATCGCTTCTCTTAAGTGGACTATTCGTCATTGCTGCTTTCATTTCAATGGCAATGGGTACATCGACCGGAACGATTGCGGCACTTGCGCCGATTGCCCTCGGTATTCATGAGGAAAGTGGTGTGAACGTCGCCATCGCAGCCGCGGCAGTTGTCGGCGGAGCCATGTTCGGAGACAACCTTTCATTCATTTCGGATACGACCATTGCTGCCGTAAGGACACAACGGACGAACATGCGCGATAAGTTCCGAACGAACTTCTGGATCGTGCTACCCGCCGCTATCATCACGACGATTTTACTAGCGGTCTTATCGAACGGTGAATCGACGGTCGATGTCGCCGCATTCGAATGGTATAAACTCATTCCGTATCTTGCGGTCATCGGACTGGCGTTAACGGGGCTGAACGTCATTCTCGTCCTGTTGGGCGGGATTACGCTAACCGGAATCATCGGTCTTCTCGATGGAAGCTTATCCGTCACAGCATTTGTGACCGCTATCGCCGATGGTATGGTCGGTATGGCCGAAATCTCGTTCTTGACGTTACTCATGGGCGGCCTCGTCGGACTCATTTCGCACAACGGTGGACTCACGTATTTGCGTGATGCGCTGACGTCACGGATTCAAAAACGTGCTGGTGCCGAATGGAGTATCGCTGGTCTCGTCAGTGCGACGAACGTAGCGACTGCGAACAATACGATTTCCATTCTCGTAGCCGGACCACTCGCCGCGAACATTGCGGACGAATATGACATCGAACGGAAAAAATCAGCGAGTGTGCTCGATATCTTCTCATGTGGTGTACAAGGGATTCTCCCATACGGAGCGCAACTTCTCATCGCCGCAGAGTTGACGAAGACCGCTTCGCCTGACCTCGTCCCGTTCATGTTTTATCCGTTCCTCCTCTTTATTTGTGGAGGAATTGCCATCGCATTGAATTTCCCGCGTTTTAAAAAGCAGTCTTAAACGACAAACACCCCTTGTTTAAAGGGGTGTTT
>NZ_JAPEHX010000004.1:0-63819 GCF_028823655.1 Exiguobacterium sp. B2(2022)
CTCTTTTTGCATATCTCTTCTATTAGTAGAGCGTCATGTACTGATCGCGTTCCCACTCCGTGACTTGCATACGGAACATATCCCACTCGATTTCTTTCAATTCGAGGAAGTGTTCGCCGATGTGCTCACCGAGTGATTCCATCACGACTTTGTCCGCACGAAGGACTTCGAGTGCATCGAAGAGCGTTGCCGGGAGATCGTCGATTCCGTTTGCTACACGCTCTGGCTTGTCCATCACGTAGATGTTGCTGTCGATTGGTTTTGGTGCATTCAAATCTTTTTCGATTCCGTCAAGACCTGAAGCCAAGAGAGCAGCAAGTGCGAGGTACGGGTTCGCTGCTGGGTCAACCGAACGTACTTCGATACGAGTCGAGAGACCACGTGCTGCTGGTACACGTACAAGTGGTGAACGGTTGCGTGCGCTCCATGCAACGTAGCAAGGTGCTTCGTAACCAGGTACGAGACGCTTGTAAGAGTTCACAGTCGGGTTACATACTGCTGTGAACGCACGAGCGTGCTCCAAGATACCAGCTGTGAACGCGCGAGCTGTGTCTGAAAGTTCCATGTCGCCATTTGGATCGTAGAAGACGTTTGTGTCGCCTTTGAAGAGTGACATGTTCGCGTGCATTCCTGAACCGTTCACTCCAAAGAGTGGTTTTGGCATGAATGTCGCGTGAAGACCATACTTCGCAGCAATCGTCTTAACAACGAGCTTGAACGTTTGGATGTTATCTGCCGTTGTGACAGCATCTGCGTATTTGAAGTCGATTTCGTGTTGTCCTGGTGCAACTTCGTGGTGTGATGCTTCGATTTCAAAGCCCATGTTTTCAAGTTCGATGACGATTTCTTTACGGCAGTTTTCACCGAGGTCAACTGGTGCCAAGTCGAAGTATCCACCTTGGTCGTTGAGTTCAAGTGTCGGACGACCTGATGCGTCTTTCTTGAACAAGAAGAACTCTGGCTCTGGTCCAACGTTGAACGCTGAGAAGCCAAGTTTTTGCATTTTCTCAAGGTTACGCTTGAGTGTACCGCGCGGGTCACCACTGAATGGTGTACCGTCTGGGTTATAAATATCACAAATTAAGCGAGCGACTTTTCCGCTGCCATCTGTCCACGGGAAGACAACCCATGTGTTGAGGTCTGGATATAAGTACATGTCTGATTCCTCGATGCGGACGAATCCTTCGATTGACGATCCGTCAAACATCATCTTGTTATCAAGTGCTTTGTCCAATTGGCTGATCGGCACCTCGACGTTTTTGATTGTTCCGAGGATATCCGTGAATTGAAGACGAATAAAGCGTACGTCTTCCTCTTGTGCGATGCGTTTAATGTCTTCTTTTGTGAACGTTTTTCTGGCCATGGTAAAATGTCCCCTCTCACATTGTGTAATGGTTGATGTGTGCGGCGTTATCGATAAAAACGTGAAAGCTCGCCTTGAATGAGCGACGTCTTATTGAAACGACCGGCTTCTTGAAGCTGTGTTTTCAACAAATGATGTAACTCTTTTTCCGAAACCTTTGGTGCTTCATTGACCGGTGCGGTCGGAGCAGACGTTTCTGCTTCTTTTTCACCTTCTTGCTCTAACATGTGGCGAATTGCCGCCAAATTAAAGCCTTGGTCAATGTAATCCTTGATTGCGAGTAGACGTTCGACATCATTAAAGGAATAAAGCCGTCGTTTCGATTCCGTCCGACTAGGCGAAATCAGACCCTGTTCTTCATAATACCGAATCTGTCTACCAGTCAGTTGCGTCAGATCTTGGACGATTCCAATCGGAAACAACGGGTTGGAGCGACGAAATTGATCAGCCATCCTTACCCCTCCTTTTCTGTCTCACAATGTGAGAATAATACATGACAACAATCCTGTCAATAGATGTTAAGAAAGTTAACATGACAGAACGGTTACAAATGTGCTTGTTGATTTTGGTCGTTAAATTCGACCAGTCCTTTATCGTGTAATTGGCTCAACGCCAACATAAGCGCGACTTTCACATGCGCATACGTCAGACCACCTTGAACATACGCTGTGTATGGCGCTCGAAGTGGGCCATCCGCTGACAGCTCGATCGATGAACCTTGAATGAACGTCCCTGCTGCCATGATGACATCATCCTCATATCCAGGCATATAGGCCGGAACGGGTAATGCATGAGCGTTTACCGGCGATGCCATTTGGATGCTTTGACAAAACGCGATCATCTTCTCACGGTCGCGGAACGTCACCGATTGAATCAAGTCCGTTCTCAGAGTCGAATAGTGTGGGTCAGTCTCAAACCCAATCAACGATAAAAGGCTTGCCGTCAAGTGTGCCCCTTTCAATGCCTGTGCGACAGTATGAGGAGCCATATAAAAGCCTTGATACATTTCTTGAAGCGAATAGAGCGATGGTCCAGCTTCACTCCCGATACCTGGAGTCGTCATCCGGAACGAACAACGTTCAATCAGTTCTTTCGTCCCTGCGATATACCCTCCCGTCTTCGCCAACCCGCCTCCTGGGTTCTTGATCAAGGAACCCGCCATCAAGTCTGCACCGACGTGAGTCGGTTCGATTGTCTCGACAAATTCACCGTAGCAATTGTCAACAAACACATACACATGCGGATGCGCCGCTTTGATGCGTTCGATGGCGATTTTGATTTCTTCGACTGGAATACTGCGACGATTCGCATATCCTTTCGAGCGCTGAATCCCGACGAGTTTCGTTTCTGGACGAATTCGTTCGATGACGCGGTCGATGTCGATTTCACGTTCCTCTTTTAACTCGACAGTATCGTAATGGACACCAAGCTCTTTTAAAGAGCCGCGACCGTCCCCACGGATACCGACGATTTCCTCGAGCGTGTCGTATGGCTTCCCTGTGATATACAGCAATTCGTCACCTGGTAGGAGGACACCGAACAAGGCAATCCCGATCGCATGCGTACCCGAGATGATTTGCGGACGGCATAATGCGAGCTCTGCTCCGAACACATCTGCATAAATCGACTCGAGCGTGTCACGACCGAGATCATCATATCCATACCCTGTCGTCGGATTAAAATGGAAATCCGATACTTTATGCTTTTTAAACGATTCGAGAACACGATACTGGTTGAACTCAGCCGTCTCTTCAATCTTCTCAAAAAATGGTTTCACTCGTGCCTCGGCCTTTTTCACATACGGCGCGAGTGCATCATAATGTTCAATCTTTTCTTGCCACATACTTACACCTCAAATTGTTTTAGCGTCGCATATAGACGCGTGTCTTCTCTCATATAGCCTACCAACTCGACAGAACCATCATCCAAGAATTTTTCTTCAAGACGGTACATCGCCTCCTTGGCTGGGTGGTAATGTTCAAAAGCCGTCACCGGTAAGACGACGTGGACTTTTGTTAAAATATCCGAGATTTTATCTTCGAGTGCACCAGTCAACTGCTCGATGTCTTCTGATGCGATTGCCGAAATCAACAGCGGTCCACCGACGAAGTCTTCCGTGAGGCGGTCTTTCTTATTATATACCTCGAGTTGTGGGACCTCACTCGCACCGAGTTCTTCCAATACCGCATTCGTCGTATCGATTTGGTTCAAATAATGTGGGTTCGATGCATCGATGACGTGGAGGATCAAATCGGCACCGACCACTTCTTCCAAAGTCGAACGGAAAGCGGCAACGAGTTTCGTCGGCAAGTCACGAATAAATCCGACCGTATCGGTAATCAACACTTTTCCACCACGTGGAAGTTCAAGTTCACGCGTCAACGGGTCAAGTGTTGCGAACAACTCATCCTGTTCATACGTATCTGCATCCGTCAATCGGTTAAAGATTGTCGACTTCCCAGCATTCGTATACCCGACGAGCGCGACCTGGAAGACGCGATTTTCTTTCCGACGTTCCCGGTAGCGATCCCGGTGTGCGACCGTTCCTTCGAGTTGCTTTGTAATCTCATCGATGCGACGCTTGATGTGGCGACGGTCCGACTCAAGTTTTGTCTCACCCGGTCCACGAGTCCCGATTCCACCACCGAGTCGCGAGAGCTGTGTCCCTTGCCCGATGAGACGTGGTAGTAAATAGTTCATCTGCGCGAGTTCGACCTGCAATTTCCCTTCGCGCGATTGCGCACGGCTCGCAAAGATGTCTAAGATGAGCTGCGTACGGTCAATCAGCTTCATCTCATCCGGGTCGTTCAAGGCGATGCGAATGTTCTTCGACTGCGCCGGTGTCAACTCGGCGTTAAAGATTAACAAATCCGGCTCGAACTGTTCGACGAGCATCGCGAGCTCTTCAATTTTCCCTTTCCCGATAAAGGTACGACGGTCGACTTGTTGACGTTTCTGGTCGAGTCGTGCGACGACTTCACCTTGCGCCGTATCCACGAGTTCGACGAGCTCGCCCATCGACTGTTCATATGTCCAATCATCGACATTCGGTAACTGACAGCCGACGATGACAACTTTTTCACGTTCTATCATGTAATCCCTCATTCCATAAAGTCTCACCTTTCATCTTACCACGAATCAACGTATAGAGAACGTCCGTTTGTGGTAGGATAAAAGAAGAAGGAGGCTCGACCATGACGAAACGTAGAAAAGACTATCCGCTCCCGGAATTTATCGAAACGTACTTGTATCATCTCGGAGCAAGCGGCCGTCAACCCTCGACGCTAAAACGATATCGCTACGACTTGATTGACGTGCATAAATACTTTCACGACCACAATGTCGAACTGAACGAACCGACGGACTGGTTAGACGTCCCCATCGAATCGTGGAAGACGTTTGTGAATGACTTTTTAATCGAAGAGAAGCACTATCAACAGGCGACCGTCGCTCGAATCGTCACGGTCATCAATAGCCTGACCCACTTTTTAAATCCGCTTCGGAAGAAGATGCTTGCCTACTCACAGCCGGCACATACGTTGTCCATCGACCAAATCGCACTCGAGTCTGAATTCGATCGTCTTGTTCATACGATTCGTTCGACGAGGGGCTTGAGCGAGAATCAGTTGCAAGCCCACCCATATCTCGTCAATCGGAACGAACTGATTGTGACGCTCTTCTATAAATATGGCTTGCGTGTCCATCACATCATTCGTTTGCGTATGAACGATCTGCATCTGGCTGATCATACCTTTGACGTGTATGACCGTCTCGGGAACCAGTTCACGTTGAAGCTCTCGCAAGAAGACCAATCGTTACTCATGAACTACCTAGCCGACATACCGACACCGGTGCGACCACGCTGGTACTCGGAAGACCCGGTCTTCGTCTCATTCGATTTCGCAAGGATGACATTCCGCTGGGTATATGCGAAAAATCAGCCGAAACAACTAACGATTGTCATGATCACGAAGATGATGCGACAGCTAAATGAACGGAGCGGGCTCGCACGATCGGTCACCCCGTCAATGCTCCGAAACGCCCATGTGTTAAAAACGTATGCGACCGATATGACGCCATCTGAGCGAATGAACGTCACCTGTATGCACAAAGAATCTTCCTTACGTCGATATGAACAGGCGTATGAAGAATTCGGTACTGAATTGTTCGACTCAGACGAAAGACCCGCCCTCTCGTGAAGGGCGGGTCTTTGTCATGTAACTCAAGAATCTAGTGGAAAATACGAAGCCACTTCAAATTGATCGTTAGAATCATCATATAACTCAATATAATATCTTATCTTCTATTCTCCTCGTCATTGCCATCCAAGTTCAATTCGACCAATTCTAAGAATGAATCCTGCAATTCATTCTCTGTATCTTGTGAGTCTAGCAATAACTTAGGCTCGAGCTCGCTATCATTTAGTGTGGAACTTCCGTCAATAATCCCTAGCATATGAGAGACTGTATCAATCATGATTTGTTCCATCATCTTTAATAAGATTTCCTTTTCATCTGGATTAGAGTTTTGATATAAATTCCAAAACGCATCCATGTTTGAATCCACTTCTACCGTCTCATACATTTCTTTATATTCATCGATTCCTTCTCTGATCACCGTTTCATAAATCGCCCTAACAAATTCTTGATTCACGTCAGTCATTATTTCCTCTCCATTCATCCTGCAACAACCCATAAACAACATGATCAACGTAACGGTCATACAGCCATTCTGCATCTCGAATGACCCCTTCTTCCCTAAAGCCAAGTCGTTCCGGGAGTGCGCGGCTTTTTACATTTTCAGTCGCGACTCGAATCTCAATCTTATTTAATTTCAAATCTCGGAACCCGTACTCGATGATGGTCTCCAGCGCTCGACTCATGATGCCTTTCCCCTGAAATTCTTGTCCGAGCCAGTAACCAATTGTGCCACATTGAATCCCACGATCGATTTCGTTAAATCCGATTGTCCCGGCAAGCACGCCTTTATAGATCACAGCGAATGATTTTGGGAATCCACCCGTCTCAATCAGTCCTTTAATTCGTCCTTCTATGTTTCGCTTCGAGTCTTCTACTGTTTCAATGTAGTCAAGCCAACCGAGCCACTCTCGGAGATAAGGCTTCGATGCCATCGTCAGGTCAAACAGCGCGTCTGCGTCGTTTACATTAAACATTCTCAGTGTGATATCGTTATTTAATTTATATTCAAGCATATGGATCCATCCTTCTCAGTCATCAAATGATGTATTTTCTTTTTTATATGTCACTGCAATCTTAATTGGGTTGATGACATGTGCACTTAGTCTTTCAAACGTAGCAATTAAGCTAGATTGATCAATGTCTAACTCAAAAATCTCTTGTATGTATGAGGTTTGCCAACTCGCTTCAAAAAACCACTTGAAATGTTCTCTATAGTCCCAACCGTCACTTGATCCGACGATATGTAACTCTTTTTCATAGAATTGCGGTTGAAGCACCAGTTCTTCTTGATTACCGTCTGATAAGATACAGATAGACCCATTCGGCATTACTGCCTGTTGAAGGTTCATGAACCCTTCGTTTCTAGCAGAACACTCCATGCCATAATGGTAGTGGCTGTCCTTCACCTCGTTCGGGGCGTATACCTGTTCAACTCCAAACCGATAAGCTAATTCTCTTCGATTCGAATCTGGCTCGATTGCATCAATCTTCTTCACACCATAATAATTTCTTAAGTAATATGTTGCGAGTAAGCCCATCGTCCCCAATCCAGAAACAATGACCGAATCGGTAGAGGATGGTGCTAATTTTCTAACCCCTTTCGCTGCATCACATGACAAAATCGCTAGCAACGCCGTTTTATAATCCACTTCCGGTGGAACATAAAACGCTTTCTGTGCAGAGACGATCCCGTATGTTTGTTGTCCATAAAAAGCAATCACCCGGTCGCCAACATGGAGTGTCGTGACATCCTCCCCCTTATCTACAACCCTTCCATAACTCTCATATCCCACTTTACGGGGATAGTTCGGACTCGAATCAGTTAAATCCGTTTCGTCATATTGAGGTAGCTCTGCCCCAACACTAATGGCGGTAGCGATGGTTTCAATCAAAACTTGATCTGCTTCAAGAGCAGGTACTCGTGTTGTAACCCACTCCAACTTCTTTTTACCTACGAGTTTCAAAGCTTGTTGAATCATTTCACCCTCCTAATATTAACAATTGCGACCATATGACAAGTTTACAGAATTAATCAAATTTTGTATAATTATTTTTATATCATTTTATGAAGAGGTGAAAATGTGTAAAAACGATTCGTCGAACCCACCCAATTGAATAGATTCGGAGGAGATTTGTGATGAAATCGTTTTATACACTGCTCGTTAGCCAATGGCTCGCCAATATTGGCGATGTCCTATACATCGTCGCGCTCATTGCCTCGTTGTATCAACAAACCGGTTCCGCTCTCATGGCGGCCAGCTTCCCGATTGCCGTGACTGCCGGTATGACACTCAGCGGACTCTTTTTCGCCCGTATCCTCAGCCGCTACTCGCTAGGGAAAACGCTCGTCCTGTCACAACTGATGAAGACGGTTACCCTTGTTCTCGTTCTCTTCACGGATTCGATTCTAGTTCTCGGTCTTGTCGTGTTGATCGCTTTCCTCGATGGATTCGCACGTCCCATCCAAGCATCATTCATCCCAAGATTGACGACGAATCGTCAACAAGCGAACAGCCTCGTGCAAGGTTCCAATCAGTTCATCCAGCTCGCCATGTGGCCGCTCGGGACGATGCTCGTCTCTTTCACCTCGAGCGCTCTCGCGTTAGTCGTTTCCCTCGTTCTTTTCGTCCTTTCCACGATTGTGACGATTTACTTCAATCAATCGCTTACGGAAGACAGCGTCGATGATGGAACGGATGAATCGATTACCTTACGCGCTAGTCTTACTTATGTAAGAACGTCACCATTCGCCCGTCGTGTGACATGGTTTGTGACGTATGAATCATTTGTCAGCACGCTCTGGATTTCGGCATTGCTTCTCGTCTATCTCAAACGACATCTACAAGTCGATACGGGCTGGTGGGGGATGCTCAACGCAGCATTTTTGATCAGTATGATTGCGGCGAGTGCCTATCTTTATCGGTCTCGACGAGCGCCATCGTTACCATCTACCGCTATCTTATCCATTGTCGCCGCCATTTTATTCGGTATGTCTGCACATCTCGCGTTTGCAATTTTGGCGTTAGTGATTCAAGGCGCAGCTACACAAATCCGCATCATCCAGACGAACACCGTCATTCAAGAACAGATACCGGCTACACAGCTCCCTTACGTATATAGTGTGCAACAAACGGGATACGCACTCGCATTCAGTGTAGGGAGTTTGCTGTTCGGTCTTCTCGCCGACGGACTACCGATTGATTCGATTTACCTTCTCGGAGCACTTTTGACCCTTCCGTTGATTTGGATCGGACGATTAACTGAACAGTCCATGTTAACCGTATCATCTGTATAAACAACAGGCGCCTTCTTAAAGAGAGGGCGCCTTACTTATAGAACTTTCCACCAAAATACATAGTTGGACTTCCTTTTCGATGACAATCGAGTGAAATCACAGATGCAATGATCGGTTCCGAAAGTGTGATGATTTCTAGAACTGAGTTCAGCCCACAAATGCGATAGTGCGTGAAGATTGTTGAGTCATCATGTATCACTTCCCAAAATGAGAAACGCGTCTGTTTTAAAAAATCTAAGTATCCAGATTGCTCGAATCGTTTGATTTGCCTCCCCTCGAACTCATCCGTCACTTCATCCATGATTCCATCCGCAAATGATTCTTGAATGACCTCCATATAGATGACGTCTTCAAAACATAGTTTCACATTGATTACTTCCCGTTGCGGATGAACTCCACCAACTTCGACCCGTTCACGGAATCTCGTGTTTCGCTTACTCTGGTGATCGAGTAACTGTAATTGAAAGGTCAGGCGGCTCGATCCTACATCATGTTGATAATCAAACACGTGCGTCATCCCGTCATAGAAGAATAAATCCTCGAACTTCATTGCCATCCCCCCTCTTAGTTAATTTCGTATTGAAACACTCCGACAGCATCGCCACGTTTCAGATTTCCTAAAATAAATAGTGACAGAATGCTTGCCTCGGTCTCAATCAAAAATCGAAAATCTTCCAACTCATCACTCTCCTCAATCATCGTAATCAATTGAAGAAGTTCACCTTCAGATACGTTTGGAAGATGACAGGTCATCATATACTCATTCGACCACATCCATTTTCCGTAATGTTCGACACTGTATTCACACTTTGTCACATCTGCCCATCCCTTGAGATCAGTTAGAAATCGACTCTTCTTTAAAACTGTCTGAAATGAAGAGACGTTCAGTGATTTGACTAGTCGCAAGAGGAATGTTGCAGATGACTTTACTTTCGGCAACCCAAATTCCCTCCAATGACTATCCGATGGTAGTTTATACAGGTCTTCACTCTTTAGTGAATACGAATCAGGGTCGTGAAAGTCGCGACTATGAGCACATAAGAAATCAACAGTCGAGATATTTTGTTTATTTGGATAATCGACTTGTTCATGTGTTGAATAGATCTCACGACGATACGGATCATACAAAAAGAGAAGTCGACCCTCTATATACACGCCCAACGGCAAGGTCAAATCAACGTACCGAAGTCGTCCTAATTGTGACTTAGTGACAATCACGTCAAGTTCACAGTAATCTGTGACTCGATACGAACCGACAGGCAATCGACTCAAATAGTCTGTTTTCAATGTGAACAGATCCATTATCTGAAATGAGTTCACCTTTAGATGCTCAACGTTTATTTCATCAAAATTCAATTTGGATTCCCCTTTCTCACAATGGATAAGACAAACTGTAGCGATTCATATCGTATACTAGAAGAAACAAATGATCGGAGTGATTCCCATGTCGAAGCTTTCACACGAAGAAACTCTCGAGTTATTAAATACGTTAGAGTCTCGCTTTACCGAAAACGTTGAACGTCATCCTGACCTCATCTGGTCAGACGTATTGGAACGAATTCAAGTTAATCAGGACAAGTTGGTTACACTCTCCTTAATGGAACAGACAGGAGGCGAACCCGACGTGATTCGTCTAGCTAACGGAGATCTCGCTTTTTGCGACTGTTCAGTCGAGAGTCCGAGCGGTCGACGAAGCCTCTGTTATGACGAACCCGCTCTTGAGGCACGTAAAAAGAATAAGCCCGTCGGAAGCGCGGTCGTCTTATCTGAACAGATGGGCATAACCCTTCTCGACGAAAAAACATACCGACATTTACAAACGCTCGGTCAATTCGATTTGAAGACATCGAGTTGGATTCTGACACCGAATGAGATTCGTCAAAAAGGCGGCGCCCTGTTCTGCGACCGCCGTTATGATCACACTTTTGTCTATCACAATGGTGCAGATTCTTATTATGCCGCTCGAGGATTTAGAGGGATACTCATGATTTAAGCAAGGCAATGCGCCTTGCTTCTTTTTTATCGGAATAACCAACTAAGGAATTGCGGAATATACATGATGAAAAACAAACTGACAGGAATCATTGCAAGTAATCTTAACACCCACATAATTCTACTTTTTAACTGCCGAGAGTAGAACAACAATGCACCAAACGTAATCGCATTCGCTGTCAAATTTGGTTCTCCTATGTTGTTCTCAATCATTTGCATAAGAAAAGCTTTCCATCCTGGAAAGGATTCAAGGGCAAACGATTCATCGAAACTCGGTGTAAGGTTGTATTTCAACCTCACAAACCAGGCTACTATATAGACAGAGATGAATAAGAGCGCGTAGCACATTAATACAACGTTCCACAATTTCTCTTTCCAACCCTCACTCCGAAAGTACAAGACATATATCACAATCAAGACACTAAAAATCACATTTATGATGAATGGTGGTGAAATGGTTAGAATCGAAAACGTCTCTCGATTTAACACCATTCCCACTTGAAATATCCCTTGTTGAAACATAGCCTATCCTCATTTCTGATATGTACTGTTTAAATCAAATTACGGTAATTGAAATATTAAGAATACGTTTTCGGCTTACTCTATCTATGCTCTATCTGAATATACTCGATTTTACGTACAAATCCATCAAAAAACTGCAGACAGATTGTCTGCAGTCCCCGTTTATGCGTGAAGTGTCACATTCAACTCTTCCGCTACCGTTTTGAACGCCTCGAGTGCGCGTTCGAGGTCATCTCTTGTATGCTCCGCTGTGACGATGGTCCGGATGCGTGCTTTCCCACGCTCGACTGTTGGGAAAGCGATACTCTGTGCGAATACACCATGCTCTTTAAGTTTGTCCGAGAACGTATGCGCAAGTGTTTCTTCACCAAGCATGACCGGAGTGATCGGTGTTGTCGCATGTCCGATATCGAAGCCAAGGTCGCGTAGTCCGTTCTTGAAAAAATCCGTGTTCGCCCATAGCTTGTCGAACAACTCTTCTTCCTCTTTCATGACACGGATTGCTTCACGGTTCGCCGCTACAACTGCCGGTGGATGTGATGTCGAGAAGAGAAACGGACGACCTTTGTGGATCAAGTAATCGCGTACGTCTTGTGAACAGGCAACATACCCGCCCAAGACACCGATTGCTTTTGAAAGCGTTCCGACCTGTAACGCGACACGACCGTCCAAACCGAAGTGGTTGACCGTTCCGCGACCGTTCTTCCCGAGAACGCCGGATGCGTGAGCATCATCAACCATGACCGCAGCATCATATTTCTCTGCAAGTTCGACAATCGCCGGAAGTGGTGCGATGTTCCCGTCCATCGAGAACACACCGTCCGTTACGACGAGACGTGTCCGATAATCTTGTGTTTCTTTTAATGCCTTCTCCAAGTCTTCAAGGTCGACGTGCTTATAAATGCGTCGCGCTGCTTTCGTAAGACGAATCCCGTCGATAATCGACGCATGGTTGAGTGCGTCACTGATGACGACATCTTCCGGTCCGAGAAGTGCAGACAAGACCCCGAGGTTCGTCGCGAATCCTGATTGGAAGACGAGCGATGCTTCCGTGTGCTTGAACTCTGCGAGTTCGCGCTCAAATGCTTCGTGCATCTCGAACGTACCGGCAATCGTCCGGACCGATCCTGTTCCCGCACCGTACTGTTCGACCGCTTCAATCGCTGCCTGCTTCAAACGTGGATGGTTCGCTAGTCCGAGATAGTTGTTTGATGATAGCTGGACGAGTGACTTCCCGTCGATTGTCACTTCGTTCCCTTGTGCCGATTCGAGTGGGACGAGCTTACGGAACGTCCCCTGTTCTTTCATCTCATTGATTGCTTCTGTAATATGCTCAAATGCCATGTTGTTTCCCCCTTTAAGGTATTAAGACGACCTTCCCACATTTCCCTGCCCGCATGAGTTCGAATCCTTTTTCGAATTCTTCGAGCTTGAAAACGTGCGTAATGATCGGTTCGACATTCAACTGACCTGTCGCGAGCATCGTCGAGACTTGGCCCCACGTTTCGTACATCTTCCGTCCTGTGATACCTTGAACACGGACACCTTTAAAGACAACATCACGCGTGAGGTCGATGGCGACCGGACGAGCCGGAAGTGACAAGACATTGACATCCCCACCTGCCGTGACCATCTTGAACGCCTGATCGATCGCAATCGGATGACCGCTCATCTCGCAGACGACATCGATTCCGTCTCCGTCGGTCTCACGCTCGATCAATTCGAGCGGATTCTCTTCTAAGCTATTGATGACGACATCGGCCCCCATCTCTTCTGCGAGCTTTAAGCGATATGGATTGACGTCAATCGCATAGACGCGACTCGCACCAGCTGCTTTAGCGACACCTACAGCCATAAGTCCGATTGGTCCACATCCGACGATGGCGACCGATTTGGCAGACACGTCACTCGCTAGCACCGTGTGTACCGCGTTTCCGAGCGGTTCTTGAATCGAGGCGAGTTTCGCTGGCATCGACTCCGGGTTCACCCATAGGTTCTCTTCAGGCATAACGACATACTCTGCAAAACAACCTTGCGTGTCCACACCGATGATTTTTGTATTTTTACAGATGTGATATTGTCCACGCAAACATTGTTTACACTGATGACAGACGATATGCGTCTCAGCGGATACGGTCTGTCCGATTTTGATGCGTTTCGTCCCTTCCCCGAGTGCCACGACTTCTCCCGAAAACTCATGACCGAATACATACGGTGGTTTGACACGGCTTTGTGACCACTCATCCCACTCATAGATATGAACATCGGTCCCGCAAATCGATGTCGCTTTGACTTGAATGAGTACTTCTCCAGGTCCTGGCGTCGGAACTGGTACGTCGACCAGTTTTGCCCCAAAACCGGCCGTGTGTTTTTGAATCGCTTTCATTACTGGTGTCGTTGTTTCCTTCTCTGTGGTTGACACGAGTTGTTCCATTGAAAACGTCCCCCTCTTGTCTCTTATAATCGAACGATACGTTCTTTATCATCTTGTCATAAAATGACGAAACTGAGAAGACGGAACGTCCATTTTCCACAAAAAAAGAGGAGCCATCCGCGCCGATGGCTCCTCTTCACAAGAATAGGACCTATGTCCCGACCGCTCATCGTGGCTCAATGATGAGCTTGATGGCAGTACGTTCCTCTCCGTCAATCATAATATCGGTAAAGGCTGGAATGCAAATCAAATCGAGACCGCTTGGCGCGACGAAGCCTCTGGCGATCGCGACGGCTTTGATGGACTGATTCAGCGCACCTGCCCCAATCGCCTGTATCTCACACGTTCCTTTTTCACGTAGCACACCCGCTAAAGCACCCGCAACGGAGTTAGGGTTCGATTTTGCCGAAACTTTGAGTACGTCCATTCTTGTTTCCCCCTCGGGTAGGTTGTTCAATCAAACCAGACGGTCTGATCATCTAGGTGTATTCGTTCGATTTTTGTCGCTCGTTTCGTCTGATCATCGATTGTAATGAAAACTCCATTAAGTTGTTCCCGTCCCTCGGCAACTTCAAACCGAACTGGGAGTTGTGTCATAAATTTTTTTAAAACAACGGATGCATCCATCCCGAGTACCCCGTCAAGTGGACCCGTCATCCCGACGTCGGTGATATACGCTGTCCCGTTCGGCAAGACACGTTCATCTGCCGTCTGTACGTGCGTATGCGTCCCGACTACGGCTTGGGCACGCCCATCAAGGTGATACCCCATCGCAATCTTTTCACTTGTCGCCTCGGCATGGACATCGACGAAGATGGCGTCTACCTCGTCACGCACTTCTTCAACGAGACGATCGACGGTACGGAACGGACAGTCAAGGGATGGCAAGAAGACATTGCCCATGACGTTGATGACGGCCAATTTCTTTCCATTTTGTTTTAACTTCATCATCCCGACTCCAGGTGTCCCGTCCGGATAGTTTGCTGGACGGACGATCCGGTCGGCATCGTCGATCCAATCAAAGATGTCACGGTTATCCCACGTATGGTTCCCCATCGTCACCCCATGGAAGCCGAGTTCTAAAAACTGTTGATAAATCTTTTTTGTGAGACCACGACCGTTTGCCGCATTCTCACCGTTGACGAGCATGAACGTCGGGTTGTATTTGTCTTTCAAACGACCAATCTGATTGCTCAAAATATCTCGACCGGGTTTCCCGACGACATCACCGATAAATAAAATTTTCATATAAAATCCTCCCTCAAACAGAAAAAGCGGAGAAATTCTCCGCTTCGTTTACTTCGCATAATCGACGGAACGTGTTTCACGAATAACCGTCACTTTAATTTGTCCAGGATAATCGAGTTCATCCTCGATTCGTTTACAAATATCGCGTGCCATCTTACCGGCGACGACATCGTCGACGACGTCAGGGCGAACGATAATTCGAACTTCACGTCCCGCTTGAATCGCATACGATTTCTCGACACCTTCAAACGACTCACAGATTGACTCGAGTCGTTCAAGACGGCGAATGTAGCTTTCTAGCGTCTCTTGACGAGCTCCAGGGCGAGCTGCCGACAAGGCGTCAGCTGCTGCGACTAGTACTGCAATCGTCGATGTCGCCTCGACGTCCCCGTGGTGGGAAGCAATCGAGTTGATGACGACCGGATGTTCCTTGTACTTCGTTGCAAGCTCTACTCCGATTTCGACGTGACTGCCCTCAACTTCGTGGTCGATCGCTTTTCCGATATCGTGCAAGAGTCCAGCTCGCTTCGCGAGTGTGACATCTTCCCCGAGTTCGGCTGCCATCATCCCGGCAAGATGTGCCACCTCGACCGAGTGGGACAAGACGTTCTGTCCATAACTCGTACGATAGCGCATGCGACCGAGTGTCTTGACGAGGTCTGGATGGAGTCCGTGAATACCGGCTTCGAAAGTTGCTTCTTCTCCGTACTCACGAATGCGTTCATCCACTTCACGACGAGACTTTTCCACCATCTCTTCAATGCGAGCCGGGTGAATCCGACCATCTTGAACGAGTTTTTCAAGCGTCATTTTGGCGATTTCACGGCGAACCGGATCGAAACCTGACAAAATGACCGCTTCTGGCGTGTCATCGATGATGAGGTCAATTCCAGTCAACGTCTCGAGCGTACGGATGTTACGTCCTTCACGCCCGATGATGCGACCTTTCATCTCATCACTCGGTAAGTTGACGACAGATACCGTCGTCTCCGCGACATGTTCAGCAGCGTATCGTTGCATCGTGAGAGATAAGAGGTGTTTCGCTTTTTTATCCGCTTCTTGTTTTGCTTTTTGCTCGATTTCTTTTTGAAGGAGAGCAGCATCGTGAAGCGCTTCCTGCTTCGCTTCGTCCATGATGATGGTACGTGCTTCATCTTTCGAGAGGGCTGCCACGCGTACAAGTTCTTGGCGTGCCTCTTCGTATAAGTCCTCCACTTTGCTTTCGAGCATTTCTGCTTCACGTTTGCGTTTTTCGAGCCCGCGCTCCTGTTCATCTAGCGAATCTTCTTTCCGCTCGAGCATATCTGCTTTGCGGTCGAGAAGCTCTTCTTTTTGAACGAGGCGATTCTCTTTCACTTTCTGGTCTTCGCGACGTTCACGCAATTCTTGTTCCGTCTCATTGCGAAGTTGAATCATCTCTTCTTTTACTTCAAGCCGTGCTTCTTTTTGCATCGCTTCCGATTGTTGTTTTGCTTGTTCTACAATCTTAGTCGCTTCCGTCTCGGCACCTTGAATCTTCGCTTCGGCGATCGATTTACGCACAAAAAAACCTGCAACAAAAGCTATCGGCAAAAGGAGGATCAGAATAAGCCAGTATAGCCATTCCATCATGTTCACCTCCCTTTCGCAAGGTTATTTTATTTTTTTAATAAGTGAGTAACGCAGGCAAGCCCGCGCATAACTTTATTGTACTTATTTAAGAGAGAGAATGCAATGCACGGACAGGATAGAACTACCAATTGCCTAAAAATTATACTAAAAAAATATTCACCTTGTGCTTATTCGTCATCAAGAAGTGAGAGAACTTCGTCGTCTTCACCTTCAACTGTGACTGTTTTTTCTCCGTTCAAGCCGTAGTGGTCACGAATTTGACGTTCCACTTCGGCCGCGATGGCTGGATTTTCTTTCATGTATTGTTTCGCATTTTCACGACCTTGACCGAGACGCTCCTCGTTGAACGAGTACCATGCACCGCTCTTTTGAACGATATCGAGGTCTGCACCGATGTCGATGAGTTCCCCTTCACGTGAAATCCCTTCACCGTACATGATGTCGACTTCCGCCGTCTTGAATGGTGGTGCAATCTTATTTTTTACAATCTTGATCTTCGTACGGTTCCCGACCATATCTTGACCTTGTTTGAGCGTTTCTGCACGACGTACTTCGAGGCGTACTGAAGAGTAGAACTTCAAGGCACGACCACCAGGTGTCGTTTCCGGGTTACCAAACATGATTCCAATTTTCTCACGAATTTGGTTGATGAAGATGACGATTGTTTTCGATTTGTTCGTTGCACCAGACAATTTACGAAGTGCCTGAGACATCAAACGAGCTTGAAGACCGACATGCGAGTCTCCCATCTCCCCTTCGATTTCGGCTTTCGGTACGAGTGCCGCAACCGAGTCGACGACGAGGATATCAACTGCTCCCGAGCGTACGAGCGCTTCAGCAATCTCGAGCGCCTGTTCCCCTGTATCTGGCTGAGAGAGCAGCAACTCATCGATGTTGACGCCAAGATTTTTAGCATACTTTGGATCGAGCGCATGCTCGGCATCGACGAACGCAGCTTGACCGCCACGTTTTTGAACTTCTGCAATCGCATGAAGGGCAACAGTCGTCTTACCTGAAGATTCTGGTCCGTACACTTCAATAACACGACCGCGTGGATATCCACCCGCACCAAGTGCGACGTCGAGGGCAATCGACCCAGAAGGGATGACCGATACTTGCTGGTCTGTATTTTCACCAAGGCGCATAATCGAGCCTTTACCGAATTGTTTCTCAATTTGGCGCAATGCCATTTCTAACGCTTGTTTACGATCACTCATAGATAAATGAGCCTCCTTTAATTGATACTTTCATTATACGTGAACATATAGCGATACACAAGTTTTTTACGAACATTTATTCGCCTTTTTTAATTCGTTGTATGAGGGCCCATAGTCCATCTTTTGCAGCCCGCAGCCGAATGACGTTACGTTCTTGATGCGGATAAACACGTTCGATGACCTCGATTCCATCCGGTGTTTTCACCCCGATGTAGACCGTACCGACGGGGCGCCCTGAATTTGAGGTTGGTCCAGCTTCACCGGTGAACGAGAGCGCGTAGTCCGCATTCGTTTGCTTAACTAATCCATCTACCATCTCATAAGCAACTTCTTTTGAGACGACTGAGTGCTGTTCAATTGTATCAAGAGCGACCCCTAAATACCTATTTTTTAGCTCATCTGAATAGGTAACGACTCCCCCTAAAAAGACAGCCGATGCTCCTGGCGTCGATGTGATCATCGATTGGACTTCTCCTCCTGTCAATGACTCAGCAATTGCCAGTGTTTGGTGATGACGTGTCAAGGATTGCACGAGGTATGAGGCAATCGTTTCATCATCTGACCCGAAATAATACGAACCGACACGTCGTAAGATTTGATCTTTCATTTCTTCAATCATCAGTCGTGCAGCCGTATCATCTACCGCCCGAGCACTGATTCGAAGTCTCGCTTCTCCTGTCTCAGCATAAGGTGCGACAGTCGGGTTAGACCCGTTCAACAAGTCTTTGACGGCATCATCAAGTGCCGATTCTCCAATTTCATAAAATCGTAACGATTCTGAGACGAGCGTAGCGCCTGAAAACTTTTTCGGAAACGTCGCATCGATGAGCGCCCGCATCTCGCGTGGCACACCAGGAAGTAGCATCCACGTCGTCTCCCCTTCAATCCACATACCTGGAGCCAGACCGACCGGATTTTGTAAAACGTCCGCACCTGACAAGACGTCCGCCTGACGAGCGTCCCCTTCATTCATCTCACGGTTACGTGACTGAAGAAATTGTTGAATCGTGTGAAACGCCTCTTCGTCTCGAACAATCGGGCGTTCGAGCAAATCAGACAAGACTGTCTTCGTGACATCATCTGCCGTCGGTCCAAGTCCACCCGTAACGATGACAAGGTCTGAACGACGACGCGCAATCTCGAACGTCTCCCGCATTCGTTCCGCGTTATCCCCGACAACTTGATGATACAAGACCGAGACACCGTATTTCGACAGTTGTTCCGATATGTAACTCGCATTCGTATTGACGATTTCTCCTAAGAGCAACTCGCTTCCTACCGCAATGATTTCGGCTCGCTTCATCTTATTTCCTCCTCGACTTCAAAAAAAAGACGAGCTAGATCAACCAACTCGTCTTTGTCGACTTACATCGACTTCACAATAATCTTGTAGTTTTGTGCGAAATACTCGGCACCTGAGTAAATCGTGAGTGCGAGTGCCAACCACATCGCCCATTCCCCAAACGGGATGCCGACATAACTGAAAATCGGGTTACCGAATAGGAGGAAAATGATGGCGAACAGTTGCACCCATGTTTTGGCTTTGCCTGACTTACCTGCTGCGACGACAATCCCTTCGTCGGCAGCGACAAGTCGAAGACCCGTGACCGCAAACTCACGAGAAAGAATCACGACAACGACCCATGCAGCCACGAGGTCCATCTCGACGAGCAGTACGAGCGCCGCTGTCACGAGTAGTTTGTCTGCGAGCGGGTCCATGAATTTCCCGAAGTTTGTGACCAAGTTGTGTTTTCGCGCCAAATGACCGTCCAACCAGTCTGTAATGGCCGCAATAGTAAAGATGACACCAGCTATAAATTGGTGTAGCGGGATCTCAGCACCTAAAAAGGCAATGTTTCCCCAATCAAAATCAACAGCGAGTAAGACGACGAATACGGGAATCAACACCACGCGTAACATCGTCAATCGGTTAGGTAGGTTCATGTAGAACGCCTCCTCTTAGAAGGAGAGTCGACTTATTCTGCGTCGACTCTCTTTACAAATATATTTTGTGTGACCGGAGACTCTTGAAGCTCGAGCTCGCGACCATTGACGACGATTTTCTCAACACCTGCGATGAGTCCGATCCGGATTCGTAACGTGTCCGTTTCAGCATCTTCAATGACAATCGGATTCTGTTTCGATTGGTTCGGATATTCAGGCGCAAGGAACGGACCTTCAAGTGATGTATCACGAACACCGACATATGAGGCTGGCGATTCTTTCACATAAATCTCGGTCGATAGTTTATCGCTCGTAGCGAGCTCATATGTGATGTCCGCCCCGTTCGATTCCGTTACCGCAATCGGACCAGATTCCGCTGGCGGTTCTTCCTCAGCAGGCTCCTCTGATACCGGTTCTTCCTCTGCAGGTTCATCCGCTGGGACATCCTCGTTCTGGTCGAGTGTGACATTTGAACTCGGTGGTTCAGCCGGACTTGCGTCTTGTCCACCAAAGTCGATGCTTCTCACGGCAAAATAGATTGCTGTAATGAGCAAAAAGACGGTAAGGGCGAGAAGTACTTTCGGAACCCATCTCGACACTCGACTCGTCGACTCGGACGCTTTGGAATACGTCTTTTTACGAGAAAGTTGAACGGATGGCTGTGCTTCGATTTTTGGTAGATCTTTTGCGTAAGTCTCATACAATTCGTCCACATCGAGACCGAGTGACTCCGCATACGTTTTAATGAACGCCCGTGCATAGAAAGAGCCAGGGAGATTTTTGTAATCACCTTCCTCGATCGCGATGATATAGCGCTTTTGAATCTTCGTCGTCTGCTGGATTTGGTCGAGCGTCAATCCGCTCTCCTCACGCTTTTGTTTCAAAAAAGTCCCTAGTTCTGTCACAGGGGTCCACACCTTCCATTCACATAATTATTCAAACCATTCTGACTCACGATGCGTTTCTTGTGGGATGATAATCGTCTCATCCGGATTGTTTCTCAATTCAATAATATAATCAAAGTCTTCGTACACGCAATCGGTGTTTCGGACATAAAGGTCAGGGTGTTCAATGACCTTCACGGCAGGCAACCGCATGACCTCACGGATCAGTTGACGATGTCGCTCGTCCATCGTACGCGTAGAGACCGCTCCATCGATTATGTATACATGATCGCCTTCCCGCTCTTCTTCAAACAAAGAGGTTCGGACCGTCTGTTTCATGAGGGTCGATGACAAGAACAACCACCGTTTATTCGCACACACACTGGCTGCGACGATGGATTCTGTTTTCCCAACGCGCGGGTTCCCCCGTACGCCAATCAATAGATGACGTTCTTCTTTCATCAGTTCTGCTACGAAATCAACAAGAATCCCTAAGTCTTCTCGGACGAAACGGAACGTTTTCTTATCATCGCTGTCGTGGTCGATGTAACGACCATGTCGAATCGCTATCCGGTCCCGTAATTTCGGGCGGCGCAATTTGATGACTGCGATGGCTTCCATACGTTTTAAAATATGCTCGAGTCGATGGACATGATCTGCGGCCGGAGCTTTGAGCAGCATGCCACGACGTTGCAGGTCGACTCCATTAATGGTGACGATGGAGATTTGAAGCATTCCCATGAGAGACGCGATGTCTCCGAGGATACCCGGTCGATTTTGACACAATTCATATTCGAGATACCACTCTTCGAATTTATGTTCCATCCCGAACCATCCTTTCGAGCAAATTCGCTACCTTGCCTATTTTAAATTATTTTAGAAGAATTGAAAAGAACTCGTTTATGCATCTTGATGAGATCATTGCCAACCGCCATCAATGCGTAATACTGTGCCGGTCATATATGAAGCATCCGATGAGCATAAAAATCGGATCGTCTTCGCCACGTCTTCAGTGGTACCAAGACGCCCAAGCGGAATGTCATCCATCACGGTTTGTTTCGACTCTTCTACCGTATCATTCATCGGCGTATCAATCCACCCTGGTGTGACCGCATTGATTCGAACATTGAACGGTCCTGCTTCACGCGCAAACGCTTTGACGAAACCGAGTTGTGCCGCTTTGACCGTAGAATAGAACACTTCGGCTGCTGCCCCGACTTCACCCCAAACGCTTGAGACGACGACAATATCTAGTGAATGGTCATACGGTTTACGCGCAACAACTGACTGAATCAATCGAACCATGGCGCGTACATGCACCTCGTAAAGTCGATCCAGCTCATCTACCGATTGGTCGACGACGAGACCGTGTAGCGCGTGACCAGCGACGTAGACGATTCGATCAACGGTATCGATTGACGACACCCATTTCTCTACTTCTGCTCGGTCCGATAAGTCACATATAATCAGTTCAGCCTGTAGCTTCTCAGTCTTCATCATTCGAGTAAGTGTCTCACGACCTCGATTCGCATGTAGCAAAAGCTCATCCTCACGAAAAGCGAGCGAGACGGCACGTCCAATCGCGCCGCTCGCTCCGACAATCAACGTCTTCATGGCTTTTTGACAACGCACACCGTTCGTTGCTCACTTCGGAACAATCGTACGTATGCTTCGTGAAGTTCATCTAATGTGATCGCATCAATCAAATTCGGAATCTCGAACAAGTTCCCGTCATTGAGTGCATACCGTGAGAACTGGTTGGCGGTAAACTCTGGCGAATTCAGTGCTTTTAAAAATTGTCCCTGCATCATCCGCTTCTTACGATTGAGCGTCTCTTGATCAAGATGAAGTGGGCGCTCCAACGCACCCGTGACACGTTCGACAAAGGCATCGACATGGGACGTTTCCATCGATAGTGCGGCGAAGGCGAACGTCTCTTCTGACGTATAATCAAATGAGAATGCATCATCAATTAATCCTTCTGCATACAGTTCCGTGTAGAGGGGGGCTGTCGTATCAAAGAGCGCGTGCATGAGGAGCTCCACCGTCAACTCTTGTTTGAGACCGGCTTCTCCAGCTTGTGGGACATCTTTATAGCCAATCATCACTTTCGGAACCGAGACATCCATCTCAATGACCCGTTCTGACAGACGAACCGTGGTTGGCTCTTCCACCGTCTCACGTGCGCTTAAAGGTGGCGCGTCAAATGATTTAGCTGCCTGATTGTCACGAATCAATTCAAGCATCTCATCCGGTTCGATGTTCCCGACGACGAACAACGCCATGTTGCTCGGATGGTAGAATGCCTGATGACACGTATACAAATCTTCTGCCGTGATTTTTGAGATCGATTCGATTGTTCCGGCGATATCGATTTTGACGGGATGCGTCTCATACATCGCTTCGATCAATCCGAAATAAAGACGCCATCCCGGATTATCTTGATACATCTGAATCTCTTGACCGATGATGCCCTTTTCTTTCTCGACTGACTCTTTCGTGAAATATGGTTCCTGAACGAAATTGAGTAGCGTTTGAACGTTTTCCGGCACGTTCGATGTCGCCCCGAACAAGTATGCCGTCCGCGTGAATGAGGTGAAGGCATTCGCTGACGCCCCTTGGCGACCGAACTGTTGGAAGACATCGCCATCCTCTTTTTCGAACATCTTATGCTCTAAGAAATGTGCGATTCCGTCCGGCACCTCTACCCAATCCTCTAATTTGAAGCGACGGTCAATCGAACCATATTTCGTCGTGAACGTCGCGAACGTTTTCTCATATCCAGTCTTCTTCAGCAAATACACGGAGAGGCCATTGTCGAGAACGTGGTGATGTAAAGTCTCTCCGACGTTTGGGAAATCTAGTTTCATGCTTCTCCTCCTTTCAGACAGTAAACTGCTTCGAGCGAAATCTCATTCGCAAGCGCGATGACGTGGTCGCGTGTCGTACTCTCGATGATTGCCATCTCTTCGTCGAGTGAAAACGGGCGTATGTCTGCACCACTCATCCATCCAATCAACTGACGAGGGCTGTCTCCGAGTTGGCGACGTTGGTGGAACAACATTTCTTTCGTCTGTTGTAACGTCTCGTCTTCGAACTCACCCGCCTGCAGTGCTATTAACTGCTCTTCGATAATGTGTTCGGTCTTTTGTTGATTTGATGCATCGATTCCCGCATACACGAACAGTTTCCGACTGAGCGAACTGTATTGTGACGCGGCATAGTAGGCCAAACTTTCTTTTTCACGGACGTTCATGAACAGCTTCGAGTGCGGGAACCCACCGAATAATCCGTTCACGACTTGCATACGGATGGCATCTTCTGTCCGCGGGTCGACGTCAATCGCGTAGGCGAGATGAAGTTTACTTTGCTTGATGTCTTGATGCTCTTCTAAGCGTTTGAACTCACCACGGCTCGGTTCGGGCAGACGTCTCGGCTGACGCGTCCCGAGCGATTCGAGCGGGTTAAATGCCTGTTCGACTTGTTGACGGTCGACATCGCCGACGACATAAATGTCGACACGATCGTTCTGAATCATCGATTGATAAGCATTGAAAAGTGATTTCGGCGTGACGTGATCGAGTTGTTCGAGCGTACCGAGAGACGGGATGGCGAGCTCGCCTCCGAGCATCTCTTGCAGACGCTGTTGAGCGAAACGCATCTTGTCATCATAAACTGACTCGATTCGCTGACGCTGCAATCGGCGTTCTTGCTCTACGATGAGCGGTTGGAACGCGCCATCATAGACATTCGGACGAAGTAACACTTCCTCCAGTAATTGAATGGCCTGACTCAAGACGTCTTCACCGACAAGATTGTCATTAACGACTTCGAGTTGAAATTGAATGACATGCTCTTTCCCAATTTTTGATGCGCCTGCATACAAGTTTGTATCATATAAATCTTCTAGCGGTGTGTGAAATAACTCAATTGATGGATAAGCTTCTGTCGATTTTTCCATAATGAATGGAAGCAGTGCCCGGTCTGCCACCGTGTCCTGAGACAGCGGGGCCGCAAACGAGACGAGGCAAGTCGTCGTTTTTAAATTTTTTGGTCGGATAGACCGAATAGTGCAATTGATGTTGGAACTGTTCGATTCCTTTCATCAGCCGATCACTCCTTTTTTCGTTTTGGTTGAAACACGGCAGCGCCGCGTGCATATTCTTGGTCCGGTACGCCTGCGACAACATTCGCATACCGTGCGACCGTGAAAAGATAGTCACTCAATCGGTTAAAATATGGAAGTTGTCGGTCGGCGACACCGAGTGCGGTCAAATCTCGTTCGACACGACGGCAAACGGATCGTGCCACATGCAGGCTCGCTGCTGCGACACTTCCTCCCGGTAAGATGAAACGCACAAGTTCTGGACATGATTTTTCCCATTCGTCCATCCATTGTTCAAGTTCCGTCACAATCGACAAATCGACCGTTTTCGGGGGCGCGTCCGTATACATCAGCTCCGAACCGAGGTCAAATAAGTCGTGCTGAATCTTCGTCAGCTGTTCCCGGAGCGACTCGTCGGTCTGTTGCGCAATCGCTAATCCGATGTGACTGTTTAATTCATCAAGATGCCCCATCGCTTCGATTTGAGGATGATGTTTGTCGACGCGGCTACCAATCAGTGATGTTTCACCCGTGTCGCCCGTGCGTGTATATCGCTTCATTCGGCTTCCCCCTTAAAATGCCACAAATGGTGACTCAGACGAGTCACCATTATGAGATATGTGGTTGTTCAAATGGTAAGTAAATGTCAAACGTCGTTCCGACACCGAGTGTGCTCGATACGCTGACCGTTCCATGGTGGGCATCGATCACATTTTTCACGATGGCTAAACCAATCCCGGTACCGGTCTTCGACCCGCTCGTCCGTGCTTTGTCAGCTTTATAGAATCGCTCAAACACGAACGGCAAGTCCTCTTTCGGAATCCCGTGTCCTGTGTCGGACAGTCGAATCTGCAACCCATCAGGCATCTCGGTCGCCTCAATTCGAATCTCTCCTGAATCGGTATGGGCAATCGCGTTGCCGATCAAGTTCGTGAATACTTGCTCGAGTCGGTCACCGTCTGCTTCAATCTGTCGATGCGGTACGTCCGTCTGTAATCGAATCTTTTTTTCAGATGCCATTTGATTGAACTTTCTCATGACACGTGGCAAGAAATCACCGATGTCGAACGAACTGAATTGCATCGTTTCTTTACCCGATTCGATGCGGGCCAAATCAAGTAAGTCGTTGACAAGTCGCGCAAGTCGAAGAGATTCGTCATAAATGATTGACGCAAACTCTTTCGTCGCCTCGTCACTTTCTGTCATCCCGTCGATGATTGCCTCTGAATAACCTTGTAGCGTCACGAGCGGTGTCCGAAGTTCATGGCTAATATTCGCCACGAAATCGGTCCGCATCTTATCGAGACGGTGGCTTTCAGATGTGTCGCGAATGACGACGACAGCTCCTTCGAAATCATCCTCCCCGATGAGCGGCGTGACCGTCAACGTATAGTAACGGTCATCTTGTTTCACTTCAATCGTCTTCTCAGCCGTCCCTTCCATCACTTCTTCATACAGTGACAGTACGACTTCATGCGGCTGACCGTCTTGAAGCAACGGACTAGCTTGTGGATTAGTGACGATCACGTTTGCGTGACGGTCGAGCGTGATGACACCGTCCGCCATCGAACGAAGAATCGAAGCTAGTTGCAGACGTTCCCGGTCTAACGCATCGACATATTTCGCCAGTTGACTGCTCATCGCGTTGAACGAGGCGGCAAGTTCTCCAATTTCGTCTCGAGTCTTCGTCTCAAGACGCAAGTCAAATTGTCCTTTCCCCGTCTTATTGACCGCATCCCGCATCGCTCGGAGCGGCGCCGTGATACGCGTCGACAAGAAGAAGGCGAACACGGTCGTCACGATGATGGCAGAAGCAACAGTCCAAAAAATGATTGTTCGTGCACCAGCATTTGCACTCGAAATCGCATCGAGTGGTTCAAGTAAGTAGAGTGTATATTGTCCGGTCGATAACGAAAACGTCGTCCGGTAGGCAAGAGCAGCTTGATCGTCGAAAGAAGAGAAATTACCGATGGCCGTCTCCCCGACTGCCTGATAGGTTTCCCAATCTTGACGTTCAAGTTCAACCATCAGCCCGTCCACTTGATTCCCGAAATTTGAACGCGTGGTCCCGTTTTCTAAAATATAGTTCGCACCATATACTTCAATGATTTGATCAATCGTCTGGGACGTGTCACCTTCATTCAACAACACCGACTGGACCTGTCCGCCAAGCTTGGCGAGATGACCACGTTCTTGGTCGATGTGAAAAGAGTTGAAAAATTCAAGCATCAATACCGAGACGATGAATAAGATGACACTGACCAAAACGAGAATCGTCAGCCACAGTTTCGTGACGATGCTGTTTCGACGAATCATCATTCACTAGCAGCTTCGAACTTGTACCCGACACCCCATACAGTCGTGATCATATGAGCCGCATCTGGTGAGACACGATTCAATTTCTCACGAAGACGTTTCACATGCGTATCAACGGTCCGAAGGTCTCCGAAAAATTCATAGTTCCATACTTCTTTCAACAACTGCTCACGAGAAAAGACTTTATCGACCTGCTTCGCAAGGAAGAACAGCAATTCATATTCTTTCGGTGTAAGGGCAATCTCTTCTCCGTCGACCGTGACACGGTGCGCATCATTGTCAATCGTCAAGTGCGGGAACACGATCAAATCTTTTGATTTCTCACTCGTCTGCATAAACTTAGTCGAGCCAGAACGACGAAGGAGTGCCTTGACGCGCAGAACGACCTCACGCGGACTGAACGGTTTCACAATGTAATCGTCCGCCCCGACTTCAAATCCTTGGACACGATCAATCTCTTCACCTTTAGCTGTAAGCATGATGACCGGTGTCGCTTTCGTTTTCCGGAGTTCTGTACACACTTCGACTCCGTCCATTTTCGGCATCATCAAATCAAGTAAGATGACGTCGTATTCGTTTTCAAGAGCGAGAGAGAGTGCCTCTTCTCCATTGACCGCTTCTTCAATCACATACTGTTCACGTTCTAAGTACATTTTCAAAAGTCGGCGAATTCTCTCTTCGTCGTCGACTACTAAAATCTTCGTTTTCTCAGCCATACCAGAAACCCTCCTAAGACCCATTACGAGTTGTAGCGAATGTTGCACAATTGTGAACATTCCACTCCCTGCCATAACTATACCACTCTATTATTTCGCTTCACAACGATGATTTGATGGACCAAATGAAAAAGAAGTCACAATTGTGACTTCTTTCGCGTCATGCATATGAATGTAGACCGGCGATGACCAAGTTGACGAAGACGAGGTTGAACATGATGATGGCAAATCCACCGACACATAACCAAGCCGCTTTCGTTCCGGTCCACCCGCGCTGGATGCGCATATGCAAGTAATAAATATAAATGAGCATCGTAATGAGGGCCCATACTTCTTTTGGATCCCAACCCCAGAAGCGGTTCCATGCAATCTGTGCCCAAATCATCGCAAAGATGAGACCGCCGAGGATGAAGACCGGCAATCCGATTGCGACCGAGCGATAGCTGATCTCATCAGCAAGGTCGAGGTCGACCTTTTTCGCAAGCGGTTGAAGCGCTTCAGCAATGCGTTTTCGCAAAATGACGAAACGGAGCAACGCATAAATCACGACACCACCGATAACCGACCAGATGAGCGTGTTCAACTTGAGTGTATTGATCCAATTCGGCAACTCAAGTGACAAACCGCTCGCTCCTGACAAGAGCTGTGCCCCTTCTGGTACGAATAGGATTGGCATGAAGTATTCATACGTCTCGACTTGACCGCGGTCATTCGTAAATTCGACGACTCCACCGGCACCGATTCCTTTGAAGAGCATCGACACGATGATGAACCCGAGTGTACACATGAGAACGAACATCGTCACTTCAAGCCACGTCCGTGATTTAGACTGTTCTTTCATCGATGTCTCATTCAATAAGAAAATGAGACCTGACGCAAAACTGATGGCCAAAATTCCTTGTCCGAGCGCTGCCGTCGTGACGTGGATTTTTAACCAGACACTGTTGAGTGCCGGAATGAGCGGTGCGACCTCACTCGAGAACATCGAGGCGAAAGCAATGACGAGTAACGCCACTGGCATCGCGAACAAACCGAGTACATCATTTTTATAAATCCCGTATACGACGAGGAACCCGAGCACCATCATCATGCCGAAGAACGTCGTATATTCATATAAGTTTGATACCGGCGCATAGCCGACACCTGCCCAACGCATAAAGAAATATGTCATTTGGGCGATAAATCCGATAATTGCCAAGATGAAGGCATACTTCCCATAGGCGACACGGTTGACGTTTCGATCCTTACGCATACCACTAACGGCAATCGTAAAGAGAACCGTTGAGATCGCGTAAAGGAAGAATGCGATAAACAGCATTCGGCTGCTCCATTCAATCCATTCCATCAAGATTCCCCTCTTTCATCTGTTGACTCGTTCTCCGACTTCGAAGTAAATCTCGCCTGATCTTCCCACATCGGTAAACCGGCCTGTTCTAATAATGGCGAAACCTCTCGACGGAGCGAGGACGGGTTTTTATTCGTAAAGCCTGCGACGAGTACCTCATCTTCATGACGACGAATCCAGACACGGCGGTGAGGCCAATACATACCCATCACAATTCCAATCATAAAGATGGTCGCACCGACAATCAGAATCGGGTACGTCGAGTCACTCTTCACTCGAAGACCGCTCGTGCTTGCCATTTCTGTGCCCGCAAATTTCACCTCGTACCGGTTTTCTTCATCGGCGACGTTGAGACGAATACCAATCAAGTTTGATTCCATTTCTCCTTCTGGTGATTCAACATTGAAGAAGAAGGCCGGATTCAGTGCACGTGGTGATTTCGTGTTCGGTTGTCCATCCTTCACCTCAAAATCAGGATACAAGTCTTTCAACGTGACCGTGACCCCGTCTAAGTCATACGACTTTTCCGGATTCTCGAGGTCGACTTTAAACGGTCCATACTCGTCACCTGTCTGTTTATCGGCAAGCATGAACGACATCGACAAGAATTCCGGACGACTTGAATATTGCTCTTGATACACTTCATATTTTTCAAACTTAAACGGGTGGTTGACTTTTGTCGAACCGACATCGACTTGTTCGAGTTGCGGCGATCCGTCCTCGTTCGTTCCCGTCTTCTTAAATAATGTCAGTTCCGTCTCATAGTTTTTTGGAACGGCTCCGGCTTTTTCAATGGCAGCTGCGAACTTCGCATCTTCCTCATTGTTCTCCGGGTCATACATTTCAAGAATGAACTGGTCGTTCCGTAAATAGTATTCCCCATCTGTCGCCTCTAGTGAGACCGTATCTCCTTCGCGAATCCACTCGAGTGTATCCGTGTGGAATGCCGGGAAAACGCGGAGCATCGCCCCGAGAAAGAAGATGACGAGACCGACGTGGTTCACGTATGGACCCCAACGACCGAAACGGTGTTTTTCAGCCAACAAGGCATCTCCGTCCCGTTTGACACTGTACCGTTTTTTCTTGAGCGAAGCTTCCATTTCATCGATTTGAGTGTCTGTTCCTTCGCCTTGTCCGAAGAGGCGTTGTCCTTTCATAAAGCGCTCTGTCCGTCTAACCGGCTGATTCTTGAGCGCTTTATAGAGCGGGACGCCACGGTCAATCGATACAACGATGAGCGAGAGCGTCAACATGACGATGAGACCGATATACCACCATGACGTATATAGGTTGTGGAATCCAAGTGCATAATAAATCGAACCTGGCGTCCCATATTCCTCCAAGTAATATTGCTCTGGAGGTAACTGTTGTGGGATGTACATTTCTTGAGGGAAAATCGTCCCGATTGCCGAGCCGACAATAATCAGCGCAATCAACCACAATCCCACTTTGACCGATGCGAAGAAGTTCCACACCCGGTCAATGACCGATTTAGGACGACGCTTCGACCGTAAATCAGCGCCTTCGTATTTCATATCTAGCATCTGTGCGTCCCCCGTTCGCTTACAATGACTTCTCGGCTAGCTCCATCAATTTTTCTTTCGTGAGTTCACCTTCATATTTTTCAATTACGTTTCCTTCACCATCGATGACGAATGTGACAGGTAAGTTATAAATGCCATAGGCTTTCTCGACTTCACTCTTCGTGTCCATCAAGATCGGATAATCGAGACCGACACCGAGGTCGTTCACGAAGTTATCGACGCGTAGCGGGGTCTCACCGACGTTCACCGCCCAAAAATCGACACCCATGTCTTGGAGGGTTGCGTAATTTTCTTGTACGACTGGCATTTCTTTCTTACAAGGTTCACAGAACGTACCCCAGAAGTTAAGAAGCATTCCTTTTCCTTCGTATGTGTCACGTTCATAAAGGGTCGTACCGTCGAGTGTGACGAGTTTGAAGTTCGGTGCCTCGTCCCCTGCCTCGATGCGTCCGTCATTACCAGCTTGGTCGAACAATTGCATGACGGTGATGGCTCCCGCAAAGAGAACGACCGTCATAATCATCAAGCGCCAAAATGACCTCTTTTTCTTTTTCGCGACCGCTTGTTCCATGCGGTCGTGATCTTTTGTCATCGTTTTCACACCATCCTTCAGTTGCTATTGTACTGAAAAAACATTAAAAACGCACATTAACAGACTTTTTTCATTTTTTTGTCACACAATTTACACAATCAAAAAAATCATCCTATTTCAGGACGATTTTTTGTTGTTATTTTTTCTTCTTTTTGCCTCGTGGTTTAGGTGGAACCGTCGGATTCGCGAGTTCACGAAGCTTGCTGATCTCTTTGTGTGAAAGTTCACGCCAGTCGCCGGTATTGAGACCGTCGAGCGTCAAGAAACCGAACTGTTCACGCTTCAGTTTGATGACCTCAGAACCGATAGCTTCGACCATGCGACGGATTTGACGATTGTGTCCTTCCGAGATGACGATCTCAAGGATGGCCGTGTTCTTTTTCTGGTCGACAGACTTCATCTTCACTTTCGCACTACCCGTTTTGAATCCGTCATCGAGCTGAACACCTGACTCCAGTTGCTTGATTGCCAAGTAAGAAGGGATGTTCTTCACTTTTGCCACATAGCGCTTTTGAATTTTATATTTCGGATGCGTCATCATGTTCGAGAACTCTCCATCATTCGTCAAGATGATGAGTCCTGTCGTGTTATAGTCAAGACGTCCGACCGGGAAAACACGTGCCCCTGGTGGCACGAGATCCGTGATCACTTTACGTCCTTTATCGTCTTCTACCGTCGACACATAGCCGCTCGGTTTATAAAGCACGTAGTAGACATGCTCTTCTTGCTCGATTTTGACGCCATCGACCTCAATCTCTGACTTCGGTCCGACTTTCGTCCCGAGTTCACGTACCACTTTTCCGTTGACGCGGACGCGACCATCCAAAATCATTTCTTCCGCTTTACGACGCGAGGCGACCCCCGCTTGTGCGATTACTTTTTGCAAACGTTCCATATGATTAATCCTTCTCCAATCTCTCTTCTTGCTTCGGTGATTCCTGACCGAAGAACAAATCGCCTTCGTCTGTCAGTTCATCCTCAAATGTTAATGGTGGTAATTCCTCGAGCGAATTAAATCCAAAGTGGTCGAGGAAATGCTCTGTCGTCCGATATAACTTGGCACGACCAATTGTTTTAGCACGACCGGCTGATTCGATTAACCCTTTTGATAATAGTGTATGAATGACTCGCTCCACTTTGACACCGCGAACCTCTTCGATGTCCGCCCGCGTGACCGGCTGCTTATAGGCGATAATGACGAGCGTCTCCATCGCCGCGCGTGAAAGTGCCTGCTCCGCCATCGTCCCGACATATTTTTGAATGTAGGGAGACACGTCTGGAACGGTCACAAGTTTGTACACACCTGCCGATTCCATGAGTTGGAACGGTCGGTTCGATGTTTTAAACGAGGCTTCTAACTTACTGAGCTGTTCTCGCGCAGCAGCCTCTGAGATGTCGAGCGTCTCTGCGAGCGCTCGGACTTCCATCCCTTCGTCCCCGACGACGAATAGCAATCCTTCGATAATCGTTTCATAGGACAGCAACCGCTTCATCCCCTTTCTTTGATGATTCGATGAACGAGATTTGAATGTCTTGGTCAAGTTGTTTCGTTTCGACGACCCGTAGCTTGATCAGCTCAAGAAGCGCCATAAACGTCACGACGAGATCTGAGACGTTCGGTCGTTCTACAAAGAAGGCGAAAAACGATGTCTGTCGCGTAGAAGAAACGTGCTCATGAAGTCTCGTCATCTGTTCCTCGAGCGTTCGCTCTTCCCGTTTAATCGTCTTTTTGCGTCGTTCTTTCCAACGTTTCCGTTCAATCATTTTAGAATAGGCATGAAGAAGGTCTGAGAAGTTCAGCGGTCCGTCGTACTTCGACACTTCCTCTGACATGTAGTTCGTCAAATCTTCTCCCGGTCGTGTGTAAAGCTCAAGACGATGTTCTTCCTGTTCACGCATAAAAACGACTGCTTCTTTATATGCTTTGTATTCAATCAATTGACGAATGAGTCCCTCACGTGTCGGTTCTTCGCTGAAGTCTGGAACATCCTCATCCTCGACCTGAACAGGCGGTAACAACTGCTTGCTCTTTAACTGGAGCAACGTCGCCGCCATGACCAAGTATTCACTGGCCACGTCGAGTTCAAATTTTTGCATCGTGCGAATATAGCCGACATACTGGTCAGTGACTTCTGCCACGGAAATGTCGACGATATCAATCTCCATTTTTCCGATCAAATGGAGCAACAGGTCGAGTGGACCTTCGAACGTATCGATTTTAACGTTATAGGCTTCCATAGAGACACCTGCCATTTTACATTTTTGCGCTTTAGTATAACATGTTTTATAACACCGTGGACACGAAAGGAGAAAAATGATTCATGACCCCTTTTATTCATTATACGTTGCTTTTTGAATGTCATGCTGATTATTTCGAATGTCATGAGGTATTAGAAGAAGCGTGGCAGGCAGACGGACGTCGTCATCACGGCTATGCGGCACTCATCCAATACGCCGTCATTCACTATCATCTACGACGAGACAATCTCATCGGCGCGAAAAAGAGCTTGCGACTCTTACGTCGAAAGATGGACATCGCTTCCCCCTATTTACATGAGCTCGGTCTGGATGTCGACTCCTTCATCGCACAGCTTGATGAATGGCCGTTACACACGAAGCTCCCCTTACAACAGGATGTTCGTGACACGGTCGAATCACTAAAACCGACATTCCCATCGACGGACCTGTCGTTCGAGGAATTGGTCCACAAGCATCTGCACCGTGACCGGAGTGAGGTCATCACAGAACGGGAGCTAGCACTTTTAAAAAGGCAACGTGCAAGAAGTTGACGTCAAGATTCAAGACGTCTCCTTTTCATAATCAATGATGATCTTTTTTAACTAAATTAGGCGAAAATTCTCCCTCCTCTAAGCGTCCCGGGGCGTAGCCCAGCGTAGGCGGGAGATGAATCGCCCGGTCCAATAGTCTTCTCCTCCTGTGACAGATATGACGAACAAAAGTTCGTGATTCCGTCAGATTCTCCCTCCCCCTCCGCGGGTAACGGATGAGGAAGACACATCACGATCTTCTGGAGGGAGAAGGGACGGACATGCTGAAAGGCTATACATACAGGCTCCACCCGACGCCGGCACAGGCCGAGTTCCTCATCAAGACGATCGGCTGCGCCCGGTTCATCTACAACAAGCTGCTCGAGGACCGCATCGCCATCCGCGAGGAGGCGAAAACGGGGAGCGGAACGAGACGGAAACCGGCGACACCCGCCTCCTACAAGCCCCTGTTCCCGTTCCTCGCCGAGGCGGACAGTCTCGCGCTCGCGAATGCGAAGCTGAACCTCGACACCGCGTTCGCGAAGTTCTTCGCCGGGACGGGCGGCTTCCCGGCCTTCAAATCGAGACGACGGTCGCGTGCCTCCTACACGACGAACAACCAGCATGGCACGATCCGCATCGAGGACGGCAAGGTGAGACTTCCTAAAATCGGCTTCGTAAAGTTCACCCAACATCGTTCATTCGAGGGCGTCATCCGGTCGGCGACGGTCTCGATGACCAAGACGGGCAAGTTCTTCGTCTCCATCCTCGTCAAACAGGACGATGAACCACGGATCCCAGCCGAGAACAAGGTCGGGATCGATCTCGGTCTGGAACACTTCGCCGTCATGACGAACGACGCGATGCTGTCGGAGAAAATCGAAAACCCACGTTTCCTTCGTAAATCCGAAGCGAAGGTCAAGAAGGCGCAGCGCGCTTTGTCACGAAAGAAGATCGGGAGCAAGAACCGTGAAAAAGCTAAGCTGATCTTAGCCAAGAAACACGAAAGAATCGCCAACCAACGCAAGGATTTCCTTCACAAGCTGTCGAGACGGATCGTTGACGAGAACCAAGTCATCGTCGTGGAGACATTGAAATCGAAGGATATGATGCAAAACCACAAGGTCGCGAAGTCCATCGGGGACGTCAGTTGGTACGAGTTCGTCCGGCAACTCGAGTACAAATCAAACTTCTACGGACGGACGCTTATCAAGGCAGACCCCTGGTACGCATCGACGCAGATCTGTTCTTCTTGTGGCGTGAAAGGCGAGAAGAAGGCGATGGACGTGCGTGAATGGACGTGTGCCTGTGGCGCGCATCATGACCGAGACATCAACGCGAGCATCAATCTGTTGATGTTGGCAAACTAAAACGAATTCCTTCAGGGTGGGAACCACCCGACGAGCTTGGTAAACAATCGTGGCTGGTAAGAGCACGGTCTTCCCAAGAAGCTCCCCCTTCAATTTGCGAAGCAAATAAGTGGCGAGTAGTTCACCTTCTTAAACGCCGTCACCCAACTCTCGAGATTGCTCCGATCATGTAAATATTCAGAAGGGGTTTCAAGTAAATCCATGCCAACTATCGTTTGTAAGCAGGACCAAACCACCTCGTCAGAAGCTGTCCAATCAAATCCATCTATATTTTCATACTGTTCCATCCACTGATATGCCCAGTCAGAAATTTCTTCTCGCGTTCGTTCTTGCCTGAGCACTTGCTCCAATCGATTGATCAGTTCATCGATTGTTACTCGATTCATGAATCCACCTCATTATAACGGGTTTTTGATTTACTCCATGCAATATGCAAAACCCCCATAATCACAATCGTGATTACGGGGGTTTTTGTCATCAGACGACTAATTGATTCCATTTATCCAATAAATCGCCCGTCTTGCCTGTACCGGTTAACGTCAAATCAAGTGGAAGTACGTTTCTCACCTCGTCTAGAAGCTCGTAAGAACGTTTCTCGCCACGGAATGATGGCGACAAGGCGATATGGTCGATGACCATCGTCGTTCCTTGCTGCTCCATTCCAATGATGCCGACGAAGTCTTCACCGACTTTCCACAAATAGAGGAACTTCGACTCTTCCTCGTCATACGATCGGACGAGTTCAAGCAAGCTAAGCGGAGATTTGTCACTGCATGAGAATGCGAGTAGACCCATCGCCGTCTTTTCATAAGAACGTTTATATTTGACCAGCATCGCTGGGTTCACCACCTTTAGTCATTCAAGTTTCACGATGTGAAGACGTGAGAGACATGGTTCATTGTGCCATAACCTTCAGGCAAAAATCAATTCTCGTCCCAAACCTTCACTTCTGCCATCTTCGTTCCTTGACGAAGTTTGACGGCATGTTCAAGACCAGATGTCACTTTACCGAAAACTGTATGGACGCCATCCAAGTGTGGTTGTGGCTCATGGACGATGAAGAACTGTGAAGACCCTGTGTTACGTCCTGCGTGTGCCATCGAGAGTGATCCCGCTTCGTGTTTGTGTGGGAAAGAAGTCGATGTCTCACATGGAATCGTATAACCAGCGCCACCCATTCCAGTACCATCCGGGCAACCGCCTTGGCTGACGAATCCAGGAATGACACGGTGGAATGTTAATCCGTTGTAGAACTCGCTGTTCGCAAGTTTTTCGAAGTTTTCGACCGTGATTGGTGCCTCGTTGTGGAATAAATCAAATTCAATCATTTCGCCATTTTCAAGTTTCATAGAACCTTTTTTCATGTTTCAAGCAACCCCTTTATTTGAATATGTATCCTGCTGTTTTACACTCACATTACCCATCTTATCAAAAAAACACGTCTGTCTCCACTTTTTTTGTGGAAACAGACGTTCTGCCTTATTGGATGACAGCGTGAACGAGTGGGCGAGCTTCTGGTTTCGTCGCACCAATTGTATACGCGTGATCTAAACGTTCGACAGCCGAAGACATGTCTTCCATGTTCGAGCGGAGTACGGCAATCACATCGCCCGCCTCGACACGGTCGCCAACTTTCTTCTCGAGCGTGATGCCTGCCGCGAAGTCGATTTTGTCTTCTTTCGTCGCACGACCTGCTCCGAGAAGCATCGCTGCGACACCGACTTCGTCTGCGATGATCGACTCGACATAACCCGCTTCTTTTGCGACGAATGTCGTCTCGTATGAAGCTTGTGGTAATTTTGTCACGTCATCGACGAGCGACGCGTCCCCACCTTGTGCTTCGACGAACTTACGGAACACCTCGAGGGCGTGACCGTCAGCAATTCGTTTTTCAAGGTCTGCATATGCTTCGTCAAACGTTGGATAGAAATCACCGAGGACAGCCATATGACCTGCAATCGTGAGCGCGATTGTTTTCAAGTCTTCTACTTCTTTACCTGAAAGAACTTCAATCGCTTCTTTTACTTCGTTCGCGTTCCCGATTTCAAAGCCGAGCGGTTGGTCCATATCTGTGATGACAGCGACCGTCTTACGACCGACGTTCTTCCCGATTGCGACCATCTCTTCTGCGAGTGCTTTCGCATCATCGAACGACTTCATGAACGCACCAGAACCCGTCTTGACGTCGAGGACGATACTGTCAGCTCCAGCTGCAATCTTTTTCGACATGATTGAACTCGCGATGAGTGGAATTGACTCAACGGTAGCCGTCACATCACGTAGCGCATAAAGACGTTTGTCAGCTGGCGTCAAGTTCCCCGTCTGACCGATAATCGACATCTTAATATCATTTACTTGTTTCGTGAATTGTTCTTCTGTCAATTCGACGTTAAAACCTGGGAACGATTCGAGTTTATCGATCGTACCACCCGTATGCCCAAGTCCACGACCACTCATTTTTGCAACCGGGATCCCGATTGACGCAACGAGTGGTGCGACGATCAAGCTGATCTTGTCACCGACGCCACCCGTTGAGTGCTTATCGACTTTCTTCCCTTCGATGTTCGAAAGATCGATTGTATCACCAGACTTCACCATTTCCATCGTCAAGGCTGCCGTCTCGTTTTCAGTCATCCCGTTGAAGTAGATGGCCATCGACAATGCCGACATCTGATAGTCAGGAATTGTTTCGTTCGTGAACCCTTCGACGACGAAGCGAATCTCCTCTTCGTTCAATTCTCCACCGTTACGTTTTTTCAAAATCAAATCGACCATACGCATAACTGTCGTCCTCCTAGAAATAAGTTACTTACATGCTTTTAATCGTGCCGCGCACGAGTGAAAGGAAGTCTTGACGGACACGTTCTGTCGTCTCAATGACTTCTTCATGGTTAAGTGGTTGATCTAAAATCCCTGCCGCCATGTTCGATACACACGAAATCCCGAGGACGCGCATATCCGAGTGACGCGCGACGATGACTTCTGGTACCGTCGACATCCCGACGACGTCACCACCGAGAAGACGTGCCATTTTTACTTCTGCTGGAGTTTCGTATGTTGGACCTGTGTTTCCGAAGTAAACCCCTTTTTGAACAGTGAGACCGAGGTCTGAAGCGACGCGTTCTGTCAATTTCACGAGTTCTTTATCGTACGCTTCTGACATATCTGGGAAGCGAGTCCCGAATTCACTCGCATTCTTCCCGATGAGTGGGCTTGTCCCGAAGAAGTTGATGTGATCCGTGATGATCATCAAATCACCAGGGTTGAACGACTCGTTACACGCGCCCGCTGCATTCGTGACGATGAGTATTTCGACACCAATCAATTTGAGGACACGAACAGGGAATGTCACCTGTTCCATCGAGTATCCTTCATAGAAGTGGAACCGTCCTTGCATCGCGACGACGCGTTTTCCTTCAAGTTCCCCGAACACGAGTTGTCCTGCATGTCCTTCGACGGTTGATACTGGGAAGTGTGGAATCTCTTCATAAGGGATTGCAACCGGATTCTCAATTTCGTCCGCGAGGACCCCAAGACCTGACCCGAGAATAAGTCCGATTTCTGGTGTATCGCCCATACGCTCCTGCAAAAACGCTTTTGTTTCGTTCCAATTTACCATGAATATTGCCTCCTCAAATTTCGTTTAAGAAACTCTTTCCGTTTGATGGTGCCGCAACGTCAAAGTTGTCAGCTACTGTCGCACCGATATCTGCGAACGTACCTCGAATACCTAGATCAACTGCTTTCGCTCCAGTGTGATGCACGATGAGCGGTACGTATTCACGCGTGTGGTCTGTCCCAGCATGTACTGGGTCATTCCCGTGGTCCGCCGTGATGATGAGCAAGTCGTCTTCACGGAGACGTTCCATCACTTCAGGTAGACGGGCATCATATTCTTCAAGCGCGACGGCGTAGCCTTCTGGATCGCGACGATGACCGAACAATGCGTCAAAGTCGACCAAGTTCAAGAAGCAAAGCCCTTCGAAATCTTCTTCGAGTGATTCGACCAACTTGTCCATCCCGTCCATATTCGATTTCGTACGGACCGCTTTCGTCACACCTTCACCGTCGTAGATATCACTGATTTTCCCGAGAGCAATGACATCTTTCCCAGCCTCTTCGAGCGTATTCATGACTGTCTTACCGAAAGGTTTGAGTGCGTAGTCATGACGATTTGCCGTACGTACCCATGCACCCGGTGTGCCCATGAACGGACGGGCGATAATGCGACCGAGCATATACGGGTCTTCACGTGTAATCTCACGCGCGTATTCACAAATCCGGTACAACTCGTCGATTGGCACAATCTCTTCGTGCGCGGCGATCTGTAGAACCGAGTCTGCTGATGTATAAACGATGAGCGCGCCTGTCTCGACATGTTCTTCACCGAGCTCATCTAGAATGGCCGTACCTGATGCCGGCTTGTTTCCGATGACTTTACGGCCACTGAACTCTTCTAGACGATGAATCAAATCGTCCGGGAATTCTTCAAAAACGCGGAACGGCGTCTCGATATGAAGACCCATGATTTCCCAGTGCCCTGTCATCGTATCTTTACCAGCCGAGATTTCTTCCATACGACCATATGCACTTGGCGTCTCCGACACGTCGATTCCTTGAATCGGTTTAATGTTCGCGAGTCCGAGTTTTCCCATATTCGGCATGTTTAATCCGTTATGTTCACGAGCGATATGTCCGAGCGTATCGGCCCCTTTGTCACCGAACTGTTCAGCATCCGGTGCTTCACCAATACCGACCGAGTCCATGACCACTAAAAAAATACGTTTAAACTTCTTCACAAAAAATTCCTCCTTTTCAATGTCTAGGCACGAGGGTGATGCTTGCGATACACATCATGTAGCCGCGACTTATTGACGTGTGTATACACTTGCGTCGTCGCTAAATCCGCATGACCGAGCATTTGTTGAATGGCACGTAAGTCTGCGCCGTTCTCGAGCAAGTGTGTCGCAAAGGAATGACGGAGAACGTGAGGTGTGATCTCCTTATCAATTCCAGCAAGCTTGGCATGCGCTTCGGTCTCTCTGCCGCCGAGTCCGTTTCGAGCTTGTTGAATATATCGCTCAACAAACCCTTGCGCGACCGACGAAACCGGAATGATTCGAGCGCGCTCGCCTTTCCCTTCACATTGTAGATACCCCAATTCGAACTGCAAATCATCCAAATCAAGACCTAAAAGTTCACTGACCCGCATTCCGGTCCCGTAAAGCAACTCGAGCATCGCACGGTCCCGAAGTGAGAGGGGGTCGGATGTCGGGACGCTATCTAAGAGACGCTCGACTTCCGCTTGCGACCAAGTATCCGGAAGTTGCTTTTCTGCTTTCGGCGTCTCTAGATACAGAGATGGATCGGTTGTCGTGACCCCGGTCATTTTTAGATGATGATGGAACATCCGGATTGAACTGACAGCTCGTCTCAAAGAGGACGAAGCACGTCCCGCCTGTGACAGTTCTTCGATATGCTTAACGATATGAGAACGTGTCACGTCGTTCCAATCTTTCACCCCCAACTGGTTTAAGGTTGATGCGTACTGCGTCAAGTCGCTCGCATACGCCTGTCTCGTGTTAGCGGACATCCGCTTTTCAACCGTCATGTACTGAAGAAATGACTCGATATGCGAACGCATCATACCCTCCTCCTTCCTCATTTCACCTGAATACGCTTACAGCATATCACTTATGTAAACCGTTGTGAAGATGTCTGACCTCATTTTTTATTCACTTTTTTGTGAACGTTGATGTGATATACATGCATCTTAATTTCTTATTTTTCTGGCATATTTCAAAAAGAGGCAGTATACTACGAATGACTTATTAAAATAATTTAAAAAGTAGACTGGAGTGTGGTTGTGTTGAAAGATCTACAACATGAATTACTAGTCGATATCCGAAAGCTGATGGTTCTGCACAACGTATCGACAATCTCTGAATTGAGTAAAGTCACATACGTTTCATTCCCTACCGTCAAAAAGATGATCGATGACATGATTGTACGCGGGGAAGTCATCGAACATGGTCAGAAGGCGCCAGAAGGTGGGCGCCCTGCAAAAAGTTATGGGTATAATCCTGAATTCCGTCACTGTTTGACGTTACATATTGAAGCGAGAGAGATTCGCTACCGCTTGATTGACTGTCAACATCAGATTGTAGAAGATGGAGTGTCCCTAGTCACCGACAGTCATTTAGAAGCGTTAGGAGAACTAGTCGATCCGTTTATTGAGGACAAGACAAAAATCGGAGCGATTTCTGTCGGAGTTGCTGCTGCTGTAGACATGGGTCGGATTGTTTTCGCCCCAGAATACCCGTCGCTTGCACACCTAGATTTAAAACACTGGTTGATGGAACGAACAGGACTTCCCGTCGTCATTGAAAATGATATGAATGCCGCCGTTTATGGATTTTCTAAACGAGATGAGACGACAACATATCAGTCCATCGTCTATCTCGGTCTCGGGAAGAATGGTCCTGGTGCTGGTATCTTGTTTGATGGACACGTCGCTCGTGGACAATCCGGGTTTAGTGGAGAAGTTTCATTTCTTCCGCTTTATGATGATGCATCGTTTTATGACCGTATTAAAGACAAGCCTTATGGACCAAACGTTCTGAAGAAAGAAGAAATTGATGCATTGGGACGTCTCGTCGCTACGTTTGCTGCGACACTCAACCCCCATGCATTCATTTTCTCAGATGTCGATCTCGTTCAAGATGATTTGCTTCACATTAACCATGCGTGCGAACGATATCTCCCATCCCGTCACATCCCCGTCCTTCGAATCGGGCAATGGGAGGAAGATTATTTTTCAGGACTGGCCCGGCTCGGCATTGAATTGACGCTCGAAACCATACAACGAGGTGACGTATGACGATTTTATTATTGGCCGTAATTTATATCGCGTTTATCAGCCTCGGTCTCCCGGATGCCCTGCTCGGTGTCGGTTGGCCACTCATGCATCAAGAGTTTTCAGCCCCATTATCGATGGCCGGATGGATTTTCATGACGATTGCTGGCGGAACGATTCTGTCGAGTTTACTCAGCGGCAAACTATTAGAGCACTTTGACACGAAACAAGTCACTTTCGGTTCAACACTACTGACCGCGCTCTGTCTGTTCGGTTTCTATTGGGCGCCTTCAATTGGTTGGCTGTTCGCATTAGCCATTCCGCTTGGTTTAGGGGCAGGTGCCGTCGATGCCGCACTCAATCATTACGTTGCAGAGCACTACGAAGCACATCATATGAATTGGTTACACTGTTTTTGGGGGATTGGCGCAACCGGTGGACCACTCGTCATGGCGGGAGTGTTGACAGAGAATGGATGGCGTGATGGCTATTTGATCATCGCTGCAGTTCAGTTCGGTTTGGCCCTCGTGTTATTGCTGTCCTTCCCACTCTGGAAACAGAAAGGTCAGTCAATTTCACAGCATCAAGAAACAGCCGTCACGACGCTCGATCGCAAGTTACCGACTGGAGTGTCCTATGCGTTGGCCACATTTTTACTTTATTGTGGGGTCGAAGCATTGATCGGCTTATGGACAAGCAGTTACTTTGTACAGATGAAACAATTCTCCATTGCGACAGCTGCGGCATGGGTATCGATTTACTACGGAAGCATCACATTAGGTCGTTTCGTAAGCGGGTTTCTCTCATTTCGTTTCACAAACAAACAGATGATTCGGATGGGACAATCGCTTGCCCTTCTCGGTAGTATCTTCTTTTTTATTCCGACATCCGCGACGATGTTAGTCGGCTTGATCTTGATTGGATTCGGATTGGCTCCGATTTATCCGAGTATGCTTCACGATACACCGAACCGGTTTGGCTCAGCACAATCGAAACGATTGATGGGTTATCAAATGGCATTCGCTTATACCGGAAGTACGTTCTTACCCCCATTGTTTGGATTGCTCGTCTCTTAAACGTCACTTGGCTTCCTGCCACTCGTGACAGTCATGATCATGATGGGGATGCTTTTTAGTACAGAGCGATTGAATCAAAGGATTAGACGAACAACATAGGAGGAGTCTACATGAGTATCGAGCATATTGCGCTTTGGGTCGAAAATCTTGAGAAGATGCGCATGTTTTATGAGACCTACTTCAACGCCCAATCGAATGAGAAATATGAGAATCCATCGAAGCGCTTCGAATCGTACTTTTTGACGTTTCCTGATTCAAGTTGCCGAATCGAATTGATGCACCGACCAGATCTTGAGATACAAACGAATGAAATGATTGGGTATGCACACATCGCTTTCTCACTCGGAAGTAAACAAGCGGTAGATGTGTGGACAGAGCGTCTTCGACTCGACGGGTATACACATGTAGACGGACCACGGACGACCGGGGACGGCTATTACGAAAGTGTCTGTCTCGACCCAGAAGGAAATAAAATAGAGTTGACCATCTAATTTGAAAAGGAGCGAACAATATGATTCAGGCTATTTTACTTGATTTAGACGGAACGCTGTTGAATGACCAAAAATTGATTACCGAACAAACGAAGCGCACGCTCATGGCATTACAACGACAAGGTGTCAAAGTCGTTCTTGCCTCTGGCCGTCCGAAGCGCGGGATGTTGCCATATGCTAAAGAGTTGAGACTACACGAGTACAATGGGCTGATCGTTTCTTCAAATGGAGCTTGTGTCACGGACGCTACGACAGGTGATACGTTGTTTGAACAAGCGATGCAAATCGAGGATGTTCGCTCGATTTTAAAGCATTTAGAGAATTTCGACGTCATTCCGATGATTAACGATGAAACCTATATGTATGTAAAAGATGTATTTGCCGGAATGATTGAGGTGAACGGACAACTCGTTAACATCATCGAATACGAGTCGAGAGGCGGACGATTCCAACTACGCGAAGAGCCGAATTTAAGAGACATCATCGAGTTCCCTGTCCATAAAATCCTTGTCGCAGCTCAACCTGATTATTTACAAGAAGTCGCACCTGCTATGGCAGACCCATTTGCTGATTCTGTCACAAGCATGTTTACGGCAGCGATGTATTACGAATTCACCGATTTAGGAATCGATAAAGCGAAAGCGCTTCGTCACGTCTTTGAAGAATTGTCGATTGACCGTGAACAGATCATCGCTTTCGGATATGGTCATAACGACCGTTCGATCATTGAATACGCAGGAGTCGGGATTGCCATGGGAAATGCCGTCGATGCATTGATTGATATAGCGAGTGAAGTCACGACATCAAACAATGAAGACGGGATTTCAAGAGTTCTTGAACGATACATCACACATTGAAAAAAGGACAGATGACCCGATTGGGCCGTCTGTCCTTCATCTGTTAACCGTTAATCACTGCTTTATGACCTTCGAGCGTGACGCCTTTTGCTTGGCATACTTTACAGATGCCGTGAAACGTCAAGCGATGGTCTTTAATGAGAAATTCGTATTTGCTCTCGACTTTTTTCTCGACATCGACGAGCAAGTCTTCCATGATTTCTTCGACCGAGCCGCATTCGACACAGACGAGATGGTGGTGCGAATGATTCGCTCCTTCTGGGCGCAAGTCAAAGCGTGCGACCCCGTCACCGAAGTTGACTTTGTCGACAACACCGAGTTCAGTCAATAACTCAAGTGTGCGATACACCGTTGCGAGTCCAATCTCTGGTGCGATGCTCTTGACGAGCATAAAGACGTTCTCGGCACTCAAATGGTCACTCTCATTCTCAAGTAAGATGCGAACCGTCGATTCACGTTGCGGTGTCAATTTATATCCTTTGGCGCTCAATTGCTGTTTAATTCGTTCAATTCGCGTTTCCATAAGGCGCCCCCTCTTTACATAGTTCACTACACAAAGCATACCGAAGTTTTAATCAATTTTCAATTTAAAATCATTACTATGTAAGTTTACCATATAAAATTTCAGATTAGAATTATTTTAATCTAGACAATTGCCACCACTGAATCGCCATGATTGTCTTCGCATCGGTGATGACACCTCTGTCTAACAAATCAACCGCCTCTTCAAAAGAATATCGTTTCACGTTTAAAAACTCATCTTCGTCAAGGTTCATCTCACCCGCTGATAATCCTTTCGCGACAAACACATCGACTCGCTCACTGCAAAAACCCGGGGCTCCGTAGAAAGAGAAAATCTTTTCGAGCGACTCCGCCGTATATCCGGTTTCTTCAGCTAACTCACGTTCGGCACTCGATACCGGTTCTTCCCCTTTTTCAAGTTTGCCTGCTGGGATTTCAAGCGACATCGATTCAAACGCTTTTCGATACTGCTCTACCATGACAATTTTGTCCGATTCATCGATGACGAGCACGGCAACAGCACCATTGTGATAGACGAGTTCGCGCACAGACGTGTTTCCATTCGGAAGGGAGACGACATGCTTTTCCACATCGAAAATCTTACCTTCGTAGATGACTTCCCGCTCAATCGTTTTTTCTTCCATATGATTACTCCTCACTTTTCGATATACTCTGATTATGAGTCAAACCAACATTTCGAACAAGGAGGAATCCATATGAGTGAACTCGGACTCGGAACGATGACGATTTTGAAACATGGGGAGATTGAGGCGAAGAAAATCCTGGAGATGGCCATTCAATCAGGGATTCGTCATATTGATACAGCAGATGTCTATGCACGACAAGCTGTCGAGCGCGTAATCGGGGAAACGCTAGGTCAGGAACGAAAACAACTCTTTTTAGCGAGTAAAGGTGGAAACGAACTGACTGAAGACGGGATGCGTTGGAATCCTAATCCGTCGTACTTAGAGGAAGCGTTACACGGATCGCTCGAACGATTACAAACCGATTATCTAGATTTATATTATATTCACGGTGGTACGCTCGAGGACGATCTCGACGCAACGATTGAATGGGCTCAAAAACAAAAGCGTGACGGTCTCATCCGACAAATCGGACTCTCGTCCATTCGACCGAACGTCATCAAACATTGGATCGCTTCTGGAGCTCTCGATGTGCTCATGACGCCGTATTCCCTTCTTGACCGACGACCAGAGACGCTTGATTTGTCGATTCCAATCGTTGGACGTGGTGTTCTTGCCAAAGGATTACTGACGGATGAATGGGAGACACGACTCGGGGATAAAGGATTTGAGGCGTGGCGAAAAGAGGAACTTGCCAGTGAATTGGCGATGATGCCTAATCCGATTCAGGCGTATGCACTCGAAGCCGCTAAGCGGTTCTGTGACGTCGTCTTACCGGGTGCCTCTTCAGTGAAGCAATTGAACGAGACGATTCGCGCGTACGAGACTGAAATCGATGAAGAAGCGCTTGACCGACTACTCGCCCGTCTGCCAATTCATTCTTATACAAAACACGTGACCTGAACTGTTTCAGGTCCCTGTTTTTCATTACGCGCTTTAATCTGTTCGATTGCCCAGTTTGCCCATCCGGCATAGTTTTCCATCATCCGAATCGCGTATTCACTCGTCAATAAATAACCGAGCGTATCTTCATCAGATTGATGTTCTTCCTGGAACATTCGAATTTGTTGGGCAACTTGTTCGTGATGGGCTTTTGTCTCTTCGATATATCGGACCGCTTCTTCGACTGGAAGCAACTGAAGCAAACTGACTCGCAAAAGGTTCTCATCTTTCATTTTTGGTTGAAACGATGTCGGTTGACGTAGCCAGTTAATCAACTCCTCACGTCCTTGGTCCGTGATCGAGTAGATTTTCTTATCTGGCAACTCCTGTTGCGAAATATGCTCCGCTGAGACGAGGTCATCTTCTTCCATCTTTAACAGTTCCCGATAAATCTGTGTATGGTGTGCGTTCCAAAAATGAATCATCTGCGCCTTGAACGTCGCGTTCAGGGCATACCCGGTCGCAGGCTGGTGGGTCAATAACCCGAGCAATGCGTGACGTAACGCCATATCCATCACCTTTTCCTTATCATGCTATTTTTATAAGTGTATCACATTCTTCTAAGAATTCGAGAATGCCAATCTGTTGACGACTCGTTTAAAACCCGACAAAATAGATAGAAGAAAGGAGAGTTGTCTATGCAACCGATTCATTCATCAAAACAATTTGACGAAGCCACAAAAGATCATGGAATGGTAGTCTTCACCACGTCATGGTGCCCGGACTGCAAACGTCTCGACATGTATGTCGACGAGCTCGTCAAAGACTATCCACAGTTTAACTGGCATGTCGTCGACCGCGACGAACTACCAGAATTATCTGATGCTCAAGAAGTTCGCGGCATCCCTTCACTTCTCTATTATAAAGACGGGGTAAAACAAGAACACCTCCATTCGGCAAACGCCAAGACGGAGATGCAAATTCGTTCATTCCTCGATACGATTCAAGCATAACCTGATTCCTGCAGACCTATCGGCTGCAGGATTTTTTTGTACACGCTTATGTCATCCTCGTCTATACTGTAAGAAATAACCAAACAGGAAAGGAGAATGATCATGATTCGAACTCGCCTTTTTACCGCACTTTGTTTCACTATCTTCATGTTAGTCGACTGTACACAATCATCCACCTCATCACCTATACCACCGGATGATGAGAAGGTCATCATAAATCATGCAATTGAATATCTAAACAATATGGATTGGCTACCAACCGATGAAGATGGCAAACAGGCCACGATTCAATCCATCACAGTCGACGATCGTTTTGAATTAATTGATTCACACTTTGAAGGGTCAAGGGCCTGGCTCGTCACGTTCCCTTCTGATTCACAGCGCACGGTCGAGATTCCACAAGTGCTCGTTGAATCAGAATCGAATGAAGTGATTGGCTATTTGCCGAGCGAATGACGCTTTAGACCTCCGACTACTTGTAGTGCCGAACATATCGCGAGTCAATGAAACGCTTCACATAATATGGAAGACGTCCATGCCACGTGAACTGTCCAAATGTAAGCAAGGCACGACCTGGTGTCGTCAATAGTATATTCATCGATTGACGTCTTCGAAATGGTTGACTCGTCTCACCGAGTAAGTGCTTGGCGACAAAACAGCATCGGACGCCTCCATTTAAGCAGGATGCCATATCTCCTGTTACATATATATTCGTAAACTGATGATGACGCAAATATTCATCCGTCTCTATAAAATTGTCAGGTTTTGCAAGCCCGGATTCAGCCCACCAATCTACTGGAACAACGCCCGTCGCATCTAGCAGGAGCCCCTCCGATGCGTCATCTTGAAGCTGTTGTTTCACGACCATAATGCCTGATTTGACTAAAAGACGTTCAATTTGCTTCTGTCTATGAAGCGGCACGTCTCGCAAAATCTTTTTCGCATACAGCGTCACGTCTTTCGCTTTTGCGCACGTAAACGCCAATTCTACACCGGCCTTGCCCCCACCGACAATCGTCACTACCTGACTCGAATCGATACGGTCAAGTAAAGCTTGTGACATCGGTTTAAGCGGTGTCCCAATGCCTCTACTCTTTGCACCAGTCGCCAGCACAAGTTGATCGTAGTGAAACAAGCCCTGTTCCGTTTGAACGGTTTGCTGATGAGGGTCAATTGAGATAACCCGTTCTGCGACCGGTTCAAGTCGTGTCAATTGGACTGTCGCGGAGTTCATGAGCCCGGCAATCACTTGTGGGAAGGCACCTGTATACACCGTCTGACGTTCTCCGATGAATTGAACTTCGTAATGCTCTCGAATCTCATCAAGACGGTCCAAAATTTCAAGCTGACCGTGACCGAGTCCTGCCAACATCAATACTGGTTTCATCGCAAAATTCTCCGCGCCTCGATGAATCGTTGCGTGATTGTCATCACTTCAAGTACTAAAAAGATAAGCGCAATCACACCGACCCAGTTCGGGAAGAGAATCATCAATGTGAACAAGATGAAGCATTCCGTTCGTTCAATGATTCCAGGCTGATAATAAAATGTCTTCTCTGATCGCCTTGAACTACTTGCACCAACAGCCAAAAATAGCGTCATCGCAATGACAAATGATCCAATCAATATGAGAAAGATTGGCATATATTCCGGATAGCGAAGTGCGAGGGCAATCACGACCGATAATTCGACGAACCGGTCTAAGACGAGGTCGAGCACCGTTCCAAAACCAGTCGTTTTGGATTTTCGTGCCATCGTTCCATCCAAGACATCAAACAAACCAGATAGCCACAATAAGATAACGGCCGTCCAGTGCATGTCATTATAAATAAAGATTCCTGTCGAAACCCCTATGATTCCGCCTAAAATGGTTACTTCATTCGGTGTAAAGTTCCATTTGAGCAGTCGATTCGCCCCCCGTTCAATGACAGGTTGGACGTAACGACTCCCGTACGTATCAAGCATGGTATTCCTCCTTTCGTTTGATTCGATATGTCATTCCGATAACGAACCATTCATGCGTCGGTAACATGACCGACCGCCCATCCTCGAAATGATATTCTCCAAAGCACTGACCGAACCGATAAATTTTCTTCATCAATTGTACCGGTTCACCAATCGTTTCGGATATTTCCACCTCGGACAATGGTCGAAGTTTGCCATCGAGCATGACAAAGTCTCCGAATCCAGGTGCGGAGTCATATAACTCCTCTGCGGTCCCTGTCTGCGTCACCTTGCCAGCTTCAAGCAGTGTCACTCGATCTGCCATGAGCATGGCCTCTTCTCGGTCATGGGTGACCAATACTGCCGTGAGGCCGAGCTCTTTGACTAAGTCACGGATGAAACGTTGCAAATCAAGTTTTAGCTTCGGGTCAAGGTTTGTGAACGGTTCATCCAATAACAGAAGTTCCGGTTCTGCTGCTAGAGCCCGGGCAAGGCTCACGCGTTGCTGTTCGCCACCCGATAGTTCGTGTATTTCAGCATCGTACCGGTCAGCGAGGCGAACGACTTGTAACCAATGTTCTGCTTGTTTACGTGAACGCCCACGTGTCGCGAGTGTGACGTTCTCTCCTACCGTCAGATGTGGGAACAACAATGCAGTCTGCGATAGCATCGTCACGCGACGTTTATGGGCAGGAATGTTGTTTAAGGAGCGATGATTCCACCATACATCACCTCCATCAGCCGTCTCGAGGCCTGCGATGATTCGGAGAATTGTCGATTTCCCTGAGCCGCTCACCCCGACGATTGCGTGAATGTCGTGAGGTGCGACTTTAAAATCGACACCGTCTAGTATTTGTCTTGATCCAAATTGTTTACGTAAATCGTGTACATTCAAACTCATTACAGACGTCCTTTCAGCATACGCAACATCCATCGATTCCATCCGGAAAGCAGGAAATAGATGACTACGGGGAATAAAATGAGCATCCATGTGTTCGAGAGCGCGAGACTCCTATTGTTTCCCGCATAAGATTGATACAATTCTGTCGTCACCGTCGGGATCAATCCTGCACCGATCAGCTGAATGAGTGCGAATTGACTGAGTAAAATGACGGTCGTGAATAACGCGATAGTTCGCATCGTTCTAGAGAAGAGCGGATATAGTACATAGACGACTCGTCGACTCATTGGCAATAGTCGGGCCTGTTCTAAAAGTGGACGACCGATGACCGCCATTCCGTTATAAGCGAGACGGATTGAATATGGAATCGTCACGACGAGCAAGGCAAGTATGACTCCGACATACGTCCCGATTAGTCCAACTTCAGCTAAGATCAGGTAAAGCCCAAACAGTGTGGCAAGCATCGGAATGAACAACGGTAAAAACACGAGCCATTCTATGACACTTTTCCATCTCGATTCTGTCCATAAGAGCCACCAGGCAAATGTCGTTGCGAGCCAAACATTGATGCCAGATAGAATAATGGTTAATCCAACCGTATGAACAACGGACTCAATATTTCCGATTTCCAATGACGGAGCGACTAAAAATAAACTGACGAACGGGAGTAACACAATAAGTAGGAGGAATGCTTGACGAATCATCGCCTCACCCCCCGTTCAATTCGTCGACGAACAGATGCGGTCATCACGTAAGACACGAATACACCGAAACCGACAAGACATGTCCAAATAAGGGCGACAGCATATGGTTCTGTTGCCTCCAAATAGAGTCCCGTAGAGAGTCGTTCGTAAGCGAGGACACCGATTAGTTTTGGATAGGTCACACCGAGCAGTGCCGGAACCTCATACGCAAATGAGATGAAAGCAATTAAAATCCAGGTCGAGTCGAGCAACGGTTTAATCAAGAACGGGAACTCTGCATGTTTGAATTGTGCATAGGGAGAAAGTTGGAGCGTCTTCGCCGTTTCTACGTAACCCCGATTCAATTGTTCATATGTCCCGAGCATCATTAAAAAGACGAACGGTGTCTCCTTCCATACGTATGTCAGGATGACCGTCACATAATCTCGCTCGTTCGCCTCAATCCCCAAAAAACCATTGGACCCACTAAATAATAGCCAAAACAAATACGCCGCTGCGATGTGAGGGACGAACATTGGGATTTTCAAGACAGTCGATGTGAATCGCCATCTTTGTTTTACAACCGTTCGTGCAACCCACGTTCCGAAGAAGAGTGATAGGATGGTTGACACACTGACGACATAAAGCGTCGTGAACAAACTATCTCGCCACGTTTCGTCCGTCAGCAGTGCGCCCCAATCCGTCCCTAGCGCCTCCATTCCTAGAAAAAGGAGGGCAGCGAGCGGCAAAAAAGATACGAGAATCGTTAACGCGACACTACTTCGCAACACGCGGCCACTCCTCGCGTACGGCATCAATGATGTTCGGCCCGTAATCTGGAATTGAACGTTCGAGCAACTGTTCCGGATTCGGATACGTCACGCCGTCTCCTAGCTCTTCGAAGGCTTGTTGGTCGTTAGCGTCAAGTTTTGTCAAATCGAGTGATGTCCCATCTCCCCAGTAATCAGGACCTTGTTTCACGAGCTGAGCTTCAGGCGATAACAGTTCTTGAATGAGGACGAGCGCCCCATCTGGATTTGGTGCATTGAAAGGGATGGCCAAGAAGTGCGTCGAGGCAATCGAGTGATCTAAGAGAAGTGCACGTGTCTCTTTCGGGAAAATGCCTTCCTTCACTTCCGCTTCAGCCCGGCGTTCATTGAAGCCCATCGTCATCCACACTTCACCAGATGCATAGAGTTGATCGAGTTGTTCAAGCGTCTTCGGATACGTCTGTCCTTCTTTCCATAAATTCGGGGACCACGCTTTCAAATCATCCCAGAACGACTCTTCAACGGTCGCATTTTTGTTCAATTCTTCACCGTAGCGCTCAAATAAAAGATGGCGGACAAAAGCATTTCCGGTGAAATCTGTGACTTCAGGATACGTGAAACGACCTGGATTGTCTTCGGTCCAGCGACGTAATTCCTCAAACGATTCAGGAGGATTGTCTACTTTCGCTGCATCGTAATGCAAGATAAACTGTACATTTCCCCAAGCGAGTTCCAAGTCATCTGTCGGTGTACCGGCATCTGATTGTTGAGCCGTTTCATTTAATAATGTAGCGTTTGGGACACGCTCCATCAGTCCATCCCGAAGGAGTCCTGCTTCTTTCGCATTTCGGAAATTATCGCCGTTAATCCAGACGACGTCGATTGTTCCGACCTGTCTGTCCGCTTTTTTGTCGAGCGATAGCTGACGAACGAATTCAGCCGTATCCATCGCGACACGATTTAATTCGACATCGTAAGATTCCTCAAGCCGGGGTGCCACGTAGTCATCAATATAGCTGTTAATTCCCTCGTCCCCACCCCACATATATAGATTGACGGTCGACCCGCTCGCTGACTCAACCGCATCATCGAATGAGTCCGAAAACTCAACCGCCTCTTCATTCCCACATGCTGCAACGAATGTGAGCATAAACGTTACGAACAATACTCTCCATTTCTTCATCGTTCTCCCCCTTTTTACTTTTTCTCAAATCCCCGTTTTGCGAGCATTTCGAACATACTTGGGCAGATTGCGTACACATTCGCCCCGATGTTCATCCACCACGGTGAATTGATCTCGCGTTTGCGCGTCAAACTCCCTCTGACAATCGCGTCGGCCAATCGTTTCGGATCGAGCATGATTCCCTTAACGCTTTGGGCATATGTACCACTCTTATCGGCCCGATTAAAGAATGGCGTGGCAATCGGCCCCGGATTGACAGTCATGACATGAATCCCATGTGGCTTCAATTCGAGTCGAAGGGCGTTCGAAAACTGAAGAAGTGCCGCTTTCGATCCTGCGTATACGGCTGATTTCGGTGTCGGAACTTTTGCAGCTTGCGAACAGATGTTGATGATGACACCTCCACGTCCTAACACTCGGGCAGCGTTCCTCGATAACAACATCGGAGCGACGGCATTCACATGCATCGTCTCTTCCATCACATCAGTCGATTGATCGGTCACGAAATCAAATTCAGCCATTCCTGCATTATTGACCCAAATGTCAAACTTCCCAAATCGCTCGATCACATCATCGACAAGAGCATCCGCCTTCGTGACGTCCGCGCGCATCCATTCTCCCTCACACGTGGTCGCAATTGTTTTCAAACGTTCTTCATTTCTTCCAATCAATAACACGCTATATCCTTTTTCATAAAAAGAATGCGCCAATGCGGCACCGAGTCCGCTTGACGCACCTGTAATGACTACCCGTTTCATGACATCGCTTCTTTCTTTGTATAAATCCATTTTTGGTCATCCCGGCGTCTCTCGATGTCGCCACGCTCTTCGAGTAAACTGAGTCGTGCGAACACCTCGCTAAAGACGAGTGGCATACCACTTCGCATCTTTCTTCCATATAATTTCATCGACCAATCAAAGACACTAAGTCCATCTTCCCATTCAGCAAGCAATTGTTCACTGCGTTCATACCGTTGTCGGATTCGGCTCTCAATCAAATCGTTCGGATGATGAATCGGTTCACCATGTCCACTGACGACAAGTTTCAAATCGATTCCACGCAACTTTTTAAGTGAATCGATATAGAGAATAACCGGTGAGGCAAACCCTTCACCCTCATACGGCTGTTCGATGAGTGGATTTGGTTCGACCTTATCAATCAAGTGATCTCCTGCAATCAAAACGCCGCCAGGACCAATCAATCCAAGTTGGTCACTCGCATGTCCCGGCAAATGAATCGTCTGCCACGCCCCGTCCGGTGTCAAAGCTTGTCCGTCACTGAACGTCATGGTGACGGTCGTCGGCCCAATCCAACGTAACGCTTCCCGATAGTCTGGCAATTTTTCCACGAGTGGTGCCGGTGCTCCAAATGAGAGGGCTAGTTCATGTAAAAAGTGGTTGCCCCGTTTTAAAAAATTCGGGGTTTGTTCTAAGTATCGAACGAGCTTCTCGTGCCCATACACCGGAATCGATGCATCACGAAGTCGCCACGCCTGCCCCGCATGGTCGGCATGATGATGCGTCAAAAATAAAAAGTCGATGTCAGACAACGATAGTTCAAGCTCATCAAGTTGCCGATTCAATGAAGTCCACGCTTCTTCTGTATCTGGTCCACAGTCGACCATAAAAAAGCGATTCATATGTTCAACGATATATACGTTCACGTTTCCAACTTCGAACGGTGTCGGAATATCGAGTCTTGCCAGTTGGCTTGAAATCCAGTCCGCCACGTCATCACCACCCCTTCTTCCTGTCTTTCTCCATTATACCCGTCTGAAAGATGCGTTTTCAATCAAACAAAAAAGAGGGGGACATCTCCCCCTCACGAATGGTGAATATTATAAGTTGATAACCGTCACTTTATCGCGTGTCATCGTCTCGAGGCTACGTCCGATTCCTTGAACGCCAAGTCCCGATTGTTTCACGCCGATGAACGGGAAGTGGTCTGGACCACGTTCCGTACGTCCGTTCACTTGAACCGTACCGACTTCTAACTTGTCAGCGACTGTAAAGGCGCTATTCACATTTTGTGTGAAGACACTCGCTTGAAGACCGAACTCAGATTCGTTCGTGAGTTCAATCATCTCTTCGAGTGATTTCACGCGAATGACAGGAAGGACTGGTCCGAACGGTTCTTCCCATGCGACACGCATGTCTGTCGTCACATGATCGAGCAATGTCGGATAAATGAGGTTTCCTTCACGCTCATTTCCATGAACGACCGTCGCCTTTTTGTTGACCGCATCGTCAATCAAACCTTGAACGTAATCTGTCGTTTTCGCATCGACTAAAGGAACGATGAAGCTGTTCTCTTCAGGCGAACCGACCGAGAGTTTCGCGACGCGTTCTTTCAACATGCCAACGAGCTCATCCGCTTGGTCTTCGAGAACGAAGACGCGTTTGATGGCTGTACAACGTTGACCTGAGTACGAGAATGCACCACTGACAATTTGATCTGCCGCAAGTGTCAAATCCGCATCCTCAAGGACGAGTGCCGGATCTTTCCCACCGAGTTCGAGCACGACCGGTACCATTGACGCTTGTTGTGACAAATGTTGACCTGTACCTGTTCCACCTGTGAATGTGATCATGTCGATTCCTGGGTGAGACGTCAAGTAGTCCCCGATGACCGAACCGCGTCCTGTCACGAGATTCAAGAGACCTTTTGGAAGTCCTGCGTCATGAAGGGCTTCGACCATCTTGATTCCGCTGATTGCACCTTGAGTCGCTGGTTTGAAGACGACCGCATTACCTGTGACGAGAGCAGGTGCAATTTTTGCCGCTGCCAAGTTGACCGGGTAGTTGAACGGTGAAATCGCGAGCACGACACCAAGCGCCTCTTTCTTGATGATGGCCATCTTGTTTTTCGAACCACCAGGGAACGAATCACCTTGCATGAATCCACCATTGAAACGAATGCCTTCTTCCGCTGTGTAACGGATGATTTCAGCTGTGCGAACGACTTCTTTTTTCGCATCGTTCAAGTTTTTCCCGACTTCTTGCATGATGATTTGACCAATCTCATCGACGCGTTCTTCGAGTTTCTCTGCCCATGCATACAACAATTCAGCGCGCTTGTTGACCGGAAGCGCCGCCCATTCATGTTGTGCACGTTTTGCGCCATGGATGGCTGTATCGACTTCATCGCGTGACATCGCCTGAACGCGACCAACGACTTCGTCTTTATATGGTGAAACGAGTTCAATCGTTTCCTGACTTGATGATTCCTGCCATTGACCATTCAATAAATATGGATATGTGTTCATACTCATCATCTCTATCTGCCTCCTGAGTAAGCTGTAATATCTCGTTGCCAACCCCATTGTAAGCAGATTTTTTTGCATTGGACAACTATAACGATTCAGTTTATGAGATGTAAACGGTTACTATGAAACTTTTTGTGAATTCTGACGAGAGTTCAACAACTTTTCACTATAGATTTGATGATCTGAAACCGATAGTAAAGGAGAGAGTACGTGAAATAGGAGGGACAACCATTGAGCACTGATCATAATATTTTACTAGAGGCTGGAACGAACGAACTTGAAATCGTCATCTTCCAAGCTGGACCGTTTTTATTCGGTATCAACGTCATGAAAGTACGTGAAATCATCACGATGCTTCCATTGACACCTCTTCCGGGCACACCAGAGGCAATTATGGGACTGATTGAATTACGGGGCGAAGTCATGACCGTCATCGACCTTCCGATGGTCATTAATCATCCGCGTGAGGTCGGAAGTGACGATCGATTGATTGTCTGTGAGTTTAACGGGGAAAAATCAGTTCTTCGCGTCGACCAGGTGACGGAAATCAAACGCATCTCATGGGAGCAGATTGATACGCCTTCCGATCTTGCACGCGGCGTCCAAGGCATCACGAATGGTGTCGTCAAAACAGGTGACCAAATGATCATCTTACTTGATTATGAACGAATCGCACTCGAACTTTCTCGTAAAGATATCATGGCCCGCGAATCGGTCAAACGCCTCGGGGCTCGCGAACGTTCGAATAAAAACATTTGGATTGCTGAAGATTCGGAAATGCTACGCTCACTCATTCTCGATACGTTGGATGATGCGGGTTACTTCAACACGACCGTTTTCAACAATGGGAAAGAGGCGCTCGATGCGTTCGAAAAAGATGGCGTAGAGTGCGACCTTCTCATCACGGACATCGAGATGCCACAAATGGATGGACTCCATTTAACAAAGCGTCTTCGAGAAATGGACCTTTACGCGTCCCTCCCAATCATCATCTTCTCGTCGCTCATCTCAGACGACTTGAAACATAAGGGTGAGGCCGTCGGGGCGAACGCTCAAATCACGAAACCTGAAATCGGGATTTTGATTGCGACACTCGACGAATTTGTAGGATAACAAAAAAGTTTGCGACTTCACGGTCGCAAACTTTTTTACGTCAACTGCTCAAAATGATGATTCCATTCGACTAAAAAACGCTGACTATGGGACTCGATTGTCGCGAGTGTCTCATTTGCACCTTCAAGATGTGCATTCTCGCCTGCCACTTCAAGGTCATGAAAAAGAAGCGCTGTCTGTTCCAAGCCGACCGAATAGGACGCCCCTTTTAACAAATGGGCGAGTTGTTCGACCCGTGAATAGTCGTTCGACTCGACAGCAGCTTGCAGTTCAGGATATTTTTCCTCGAACTGCTTGATATATGTGTTTGCAATTTTATTTAAAAAATCCATATTTCCATTTGCGATTTGGTGGAGCTCCGTTAATTTGGCCTCATTGAACAGAGCGTCTTCGGGCATTCTAGTCAATATAACCCCTCCTCAATAAGCGATCATTCAATCGTTCCCTTTCACTGTAACACGTTTTCTAGAGAAAACAAAAAATCTCCTGCTTTGGATTGCACTCTTCATTTTCGCTACCTATAATAAGATTGAGTTAAGGTAGGAGGAAGATGCATGCTGACGATTTACCGTACTGACGCATCAGGCCATGTGGATGAAATCGAAGACTTTGATAAAGGAAGCTGGATTCAGCTCGTGAATCCGACAAAAGATGAGGCCGATCAAGTCATCGAGGCGTCCGGCATTCCAGAAGACTTTGTATATGACCCACTTGATATTGAGGAAAAACCACGTTTTGAAAAAGATGATGAGGGACTTCTCATGATCATTGACGTCCCGTACGTGGAGGAAGATGATACGGGGCGAACTTACAATACAATCCCGCTCGGTATCATCGTGACTGGACGACATTTCATCACCGTCTGTTCACGTGAGCTTGACGTCTTGAACTTGTTCGCAAACGGCAAAGCACGACTGTTCCGGACGAATTATCGAAGTCGTTTCGTCTTTCAGATTTTACATCGGGTGAGTATGACGTACTTACGTTTCTTGCGACAAATCGACCGAAGAATGGACGAGCTTGAACAGGAACTACAACGTTCGATGCGAAATCAAGAGATCTTTCAATTGATGAACCTGCAAAAATCCCTCGTCTACTTCATGACCTCTTTGAAAGCGAACGATAGTGTCTTAGACCGAATCGTCAAGACACCAAGTTTGGAGAAACATGAAGAGGACGAAGAACTATTAGAAGATGTGTTCGTAGAACACCGCCAGGCCATGGAAATGGCGTCAATCTATAATGATATCATCAGCATTAAGATGGAAGCATTCGGATCAATCATTTCGAACAACGTCAACTTCGTCATGAAGTTCTTAGCGTCGATTACGATTGTACTCAGTATTCCAACGATGATTTCTGGAATCTTTGGGATGAACGTCCAAGTTCCATGGGAAGGACAGCCGTTCGGATTCATCATGGCGATTACTATGATGATTGGATTTTCTGGTCTTGCCTTTTATATCCTATGGCGAAAACGATATTTCTAAACGTACAAGAGCCTGACGCATCATACGTCAGGCTCTTTGTTATGTGACCTTGACCGTGACGAGACAAAGGTCATCCTCAATTTCAATTTTCGGGACGAGTTGCTCTGCAACGTGACGACTATAGTCGAGACCGTACGTGGAGACGTCCTTCTCAAGCCAACGAATCCCATCGTCAATATCTTTGCTATAACATTCCATGAGTCCATCCGTGTACATGTGAAGTGTCATACCCGGAGCAATATCAACTTCTTTAGACTCATAATTTGGCTCTTCGAACATGCCAACAGGTACTCCCGTTGTCTCAAGACGACAATTGCCTTCTTCTGATGTCACAATGACTGGAGGATGCCCTGCATTCACATACTCAATTCGACGCTTCGTTGTATCGATATAGCAATACACCGCTGTAAAGTAACTGTGCATATCGTCACCCGAGAATAAGAACGTCATTTGACGATTCAACTCGGTCATCACGTCGACCGGATATTGAACATTAACAACAAGTCCCGGAAGAATCGAGCGAATTCCCATCGTAATGAGTGCCGAAGAGACCCCATGTCCCATGACATCAAAGATGATGACGCCATACCGATCCGGTGCGACCTGGAACCACGCATACATATCCCCCGCTAATTTTTTCGAAGGTAGATAGAGAGCACGCACATCAATCTCTTCGTTACTAATTGGTGGAGTAAGCGCGCTTTGTTGGATTTTTTGCGCAAGATCCAAATCGTATTGGAGACGGGCCTCATAGATTTTCCGTTCATCGACGGCCGCTTTATAGCGAAGAGCAGAGCGGATTCTTGCAAGCAGCTCCGTCACCTTGATCGGTTTCGTCGTATAGTCTGACGCTCCTGCATCTAGTCCCTCAGCAATCTGCTTTTCATCTGTACGACCCGACACCATGATGACTGGCATTTCTTCGTAATCAGCCATCTGTCGAATTCGTTTACATGTCTCGATTCCAGAAATCCCGGGCATCTCGACATCCAACAGGACGAGATCATACAGCGATGCGGCTTGTGGGGCCATCAATAAATCGAGCGCTTCTTCTCCGCTCGAGACCGATTTCGTCTCATAGTCGTGCTGGTGAAGCAGTTGCTCGAGAACGAGCGTATTGACCGGTTCGTCGTCCACAATCAAAATCGCCATGACTATCCCTTCCTTCTCTACGTAGTGTTCTACATCGTATTGTACCATATCTTTTCAATGTCACACGAGATTACTGCCTGTTCGTTCCAGTTGAAGAATCGACTCACTATTTGGCATACTGAAGAGAGAAAGTGAGGGGTTCTTATGGCCTGGATATTTGCCGTCAGCGGTTTGATTATTTTACTCGTCCTCATCGCATCCATCGTCGTCATTCAAAAAGGATATGCCTACAAAGATAACAAAGACGACATCGTTCTAGACTATGACGAAATCAATCGTCGCATCGAGGACGACCAGAAAAGAGAGAAGACCGACAAGACAGAAGGGCCGCTTTAATACGCGACCCTTCTTTTATTTGAATTCGAATCGGAGCGTCCCTTTTTCAAGATATAAAGAAGCATTGAACGTCTTCTCGCCTTTTTTGAACGTATGCACGTTCGATTGACCTCCGTTGATCATTTGCTTCAACTCATCTTTCACCAGTCCGACACCAAGTACTTGTTTGGAGACGGTGAAGCGACATCCTTCCCGGTAACCACTACAACCGATGAACTTCGTATGCTCAACGAGGGCTTTGCCACAATTCGGACAGACTCCAAACGAGGGTTTCGGTCGAGTCGCTCCTTTTTTCCCGTAACGCTTCGCCTCAATCGTATAACCTTCCGGGTTTGCTGCCTCGACTCGTGACTTCGCCTCTTCAACCAAATGAATCGACATCTTTTTCGCTTGTTCTATGAATTCAGCTGCAGATGCCGATGCTTGGCCGATTTCGTGAAGGCGTTTCTCCCACTTCGCCGTCATGACAGGCGATGCTAAAATACTGTCTCCGAGCACATCAATCAAGAGACGTCCTTTGTCTGTCGGAACGAGCTCTTTTTTCTGAAGTTGAACATAACCGCGCTTTTTCAATCCATCGATAATGTTAGCGCGTGTCGCCTCGGTGCCAAGACCTTCGACTTCTTTCATGATATGAATCAGCTCTTCGTCATCGAGCTGTTTTCCTGCGACTTTCATCGCCATGATCAGTGAACCTTCCGTATACCGCTTCGGTGGCTCCGTCTGTTTTGACAACACTTCAACTTTCTTCTCTTTCAATTCTTCGCCGATTGCCAACACAGGAAGCTCGACATCTTTTGATTTCATCTCGACGACTTGACGATAACCTGGACTCACGACGACGGTACCTTTTGCCCGATATAGGTCGTTTCCATCAATCAAATCAACTGTTGTCTTCTCGAGCTTCGCCGCAGGTGCAAATGCTGCGAGAAAACGTCGGTTGATCAAATCGTACAGCTTTGCCTCATCGCCGCCGAGACGTGTGACGTCACCACAAGCTTCGGTCGGAATGATTGCGTAGTGATCACTGACCTTTTTCGCATTGACGTATCGACGATTTCTTGACGGATCCTCGGTTAAGACGTCGCGAAGACCCTCATAAGCGGCTGACTTCAGCAATCTTGCCTTCGTCTGAGGGAATAGCGTCGCTTCATCTGGGGTGACAAAGCCAGAATCCGTCCGCGGGTAACTGATCCACCCTTTCGTGTAAAGCTTTTGAGCGATATCGAGCGTCTTTTTCGCCCCGAAACCGAATCGTTTCCCTGCTTCTGCCTGAAGCCCGGATAAACTGAACCAAAATGGAGGTTGCTCCATTTTTTCTTCTTTGTCAATTGATTTGACTGTTGCGGTGCCGGAAGCTCGTTTCAAGACCGCGTCTGCTTCCTCACGCGTTTTGAGCTTCGTCGTCTTTCCGAGTGTATATTTTGCTTTGAAGGTGCCCCGACCTTTTGCAAGTGTCGCCTCGACTTCAAAGTACGGTTCTGGAACGAACTGCTTGATTTCTCGTTCGCGATTGACGATCAAGGCGAGTGTCGGTGTCTGGACACGACCGAGCGAGAACACGTCCTCGATTCCGATTGTTTTCAACAAGGTCGTATATGCACGGGAAGCGTTCATGCCAACGAGCCAGTCGGCACATGCGCGACTCATCGCCTCATGATAATAAGGGACCGTTTGCTCACCCGGTAACAGTTGAGAGAATCCACGGTCGACCGCTTGCTCCGTCAGACTCGAAATCCAAAGTCGTGCTAACGGTTTTTTGTTTCCGGCGAGCCGAAGAATTAATCGAACGATTGCCTCCCCTTCCCGCTCGGCATCCGAAGCGATAATCACATCGGTGATGGAGCGGTCATGAAGCCATTTCTTGATGGCGTAAAACGGTTTTGATTTTCCTTTTGAGATTCGATAATCGAACCGTTCCGGAACAATCGGAAGTGCCTCGTATTTCCAAGACTTCCATTCCGGACGATAGTGTGAAGGCTCCTGTAGTTCGCAAAGGTGACCGACCGCCCAAACGACGATCGCTCCTTCCGGGAAACGTGAACATGGTGAGATTTCAATCTCATCTTTTCTTTTTTTAGATGGGTAGGGAGCCGCCAACTTTTGAGCTTGTGATGGCTTTTCCGCGATGATTAGTCTCATAAGAACTCCTTACTTTGCCTTCAGTTTCGTGGCAAGACGTACATGGTGGGATTGCTTCTTCTATGTATTTTACTATACCAAGTCGAGGATGGACATATCGAGAGGGGAGCATTTGTTTGTATTCTATGAATCATATCTTGCCACACGGCTGTTTTCCGATATGATTAACAGAGAACATACATATGTGAAGGAGTGTCGTCATGTCTTACCTCATTTTATTCGCTGCCGTTTTTTTCTTGTCGACGAGCGTCTTATTTGTCAAATGGACGTCCGCTCCAGCCGAGACGGCTGCGTTTTACCGCATGCTGATCACATGTCTCATGCTACTCCCATTCGTCGATTTCAAATCACTCATCAAAACGCGACTGATGACACGATATGCTTTGTTACTTAGCGGGACGCTGCTCGCGTTTCACTTTTGGCTCTGGTTTTTATCACTCGATTATACGACAGTCGCCAGCTCCACCCTTTTTGTCACATCGAGCCCAATTTTCGTTTTAATCGGAAACGCCTTGATCTTTAAAAAGAACCCGACGCGAAAAGGATTGGCATACGCACTCGTCGCCGTCCTCGGAGGGATGCTTGTCGCTGCAGGTGACATTCAGCTCGGACGAGAAGCACTATTTGGTGACCTGCTCGCTCTGATTGCCGCCCTCCTCATTGCAGGGTATTGGCTCGTCGGTCAACATGTCCGGACATCGATGAACACGAATGCGTACTCGTTTAGCGTCTACCTCGTCGCGACGGTCGTCCTTTGTTTCATGCTCCTCGTACGCGGGACGACGTTCACCGACTTTGAAACGGTCAACTGGTGGTATTTCCTCGCCCTTGCCTTTTTCCCGACGATATTAGGGCATAACCTGTTCAATTATGCACTCGCTCGGGTCAGTGCGACCGTCGTCAGTATTACCATACTTGGAGAGGCCTTATGGGGAATGCTATTTGGGTACGCCTTTTTCGGTGAGCGACTCGGTCCGTTCCAGTGGCTCGGCGCCATCGTCTTGCTTGGCGGGATTTACTTGTTCCTAAAAGAA
>NZ_JAPEHX010000050.1:0-22542 GCF_028823655.1 Exiguobacterium sp. B2(2022)
AGAGGAAATCCAGGTCTTCAAACCGGTTGATTCACCAAAGGAAATTAACATTTCGAATTCTAAATCACGCTTACTCACGATTCCAGTAGAACTTACATTGAAAGTAAAAGATGTTCCGGGTCAGGAAGACTTCATCTTTAGATTTATGCCGCAACATTATCCTTTACTAGACGGCAATGGTGACAAATATGAGGTGGAAAAGGTAACGATACTTAAAAAAGATGGATGGGATGGTAAAAATCAATTAACAGCACCGGCGGATATAAGAGTTTTATTGACTTATGAGATCCCGGCAGATGCGGAACAGGTTGCATTGCTCGTAAATGGGCAGTTATTTATTGGTGAGCATGTGTATGTTATAAATTTAAATGTTGAGTAATGGAAGTTATAATTATAAGCATTTATGATGTCTAACAAATTAATGTCTACCAAAAAACGTGTTCGGAGCTAGAAATATCGCTTCGAACACGTTTTCTTGTCCTTTTTCTTATATGTACGCCATAAATATAACATCATAAAGATGAAAGCCAGCCCACCAATCAAATTGGTTACAAACAAGATGTACTGAGACGACAATAGGCGGAGACCAGCCTGGTATATAAGTGATAGCGAGATCGCTGCAAAAATGAAAATTCCAGAAGGATTAGCTAAAGTCGCAAATAATTTATTTTCCATAGTCACGCTCCATTTATGCTTATTTACTTTTTCGATTCCATTATCCTTTTCCGCTTTCCTTCTAAAAAAATCGGAAGGAGATTCAAGAAAATCGCCGCAATCGTCAAGAACCACAATGCGCGTGACATTCCGGGCACCACATCCTTTAAGGCAGCCCAGTCCTCTGCTTCGACCCACATATTGATTAGGCTATACTCGGCGCATAGCGTGAGAGCAGTCAAGGATAGCGCAATCGCCATAGGTAGTTTGTAATCCTTTTCCATCATAAAGACAGTCAAATTCAATAGCGTGGCCCCGATGGCAGCTAATCCAAAAATAACCCACATGCTTAAAACCTCCTAAATATTTCTATAAATCCATCATATCACACATTATTCTCCATCAAGATTTCTGAAAATTGTTTCTATTTACATAATAGTTATGCTAGAATCAATGGAAAGTGTCTTTGGATATAATTCCCTTTACAAAATGAAGGAATAACGAACATCCTTCCACACTTATGATTGAGATATCTCATCTAAAGGAGACAGAACTATGGCCTATATTGCAAGAAAATCTGCACATCTTATCATCGCATTCTTTGTCTTGATTGCGATCAGTGCGCTACCGACGATTGTCGTTCAAACAGATTTTAGTCTGACGAGTTACTGGAACGGCATCCAACAACAGCTGGACCAACTCCAAAAGCTTGATGAGATTACATACTACAACGTCACCGCTCAAACAGATTTACCTTTATTGCCTGCACTTGGGCCACTCGTCAAAGAGACGGTCATCATTTTTACGACGGCGCTTGCCGTGTCGACCATACTTGGTCTCCTGTATGCCTACTTCTATTATCGGAGCGGCAGGCGGGTTCGCACCGTCCTCAACCAAACGAGTCAGACGCTCGAGATGGTGCCTGATTTATTTTGGTTAATCTTTTCACAGTTTCTTGCTATTTCTATACATAAAGCAACAGGGTTTGACCAAATCGAAGTAGCTGGTGGGTTCGCAGAATACATACGATTTCTACCGATTGTTACGTTGACACTAACAACGTTATTCTTCTTTATCAAATGGCTGACCATCCATATCCATGAACAAGAGGCCATCCCTTACCTTGAGCTTGCTCAAGCGAAAGGGATTCGACCTGAAGGGGTGTTTTGGAAGCATTTGTTGCCAAACATCATCTATCGCTTCTACCTCTTTTTCCGTTCGAACATCATCACCATCTTATCGACACTTCTCATCGTTGAATATTTGTTCAACGTCCAGGGACTGTTTCGATTCGCCGTCTACAACCCGCAGATGGAGATCTTACTGGTCATCTTATTCGTCATCTATATCCCAATTTTTCTGTTGGATTTACTGATTGAATGGATTATTCCGAATGCATGGAAAGGAGGGATTTGATGCGACGCGTATTAATTCGTGACCCGATTTTTATCTTCTGCTTTGTCATTGTCACGGGTCTATTGTTGATGAGTGTTGGAAATACCGTGTTTCGTGATGGGAACGTTGACCAAACCCTTATGCTCTACTCAGATGAAGGGAGACTGATCGGAATACCACCACTAGAACCTTCGAAATATCAGTGGCTCGGGACAGACAATGCTGGATATGATTTATTTCAGATGTTCGTGGAAGGCTTTAAGTGGACTGTCGGGATTTGTGCGATTGTCGCGCTTGGGCGCATGGCCATCGGCTTATTGGTAGGGATACCGCTTGCTTTTAGAGGAGCGCGATTGAATCACTTTTTTAAAACGTTGCTCGATGGATTCTTGATTTTGCCGATATCTTTACTCGCATTGATGATGCTCGCCTCGACGATGATTTTTTGGGATTCGACACAAGTGCCTCCACTATGGAATCGGGTGAAGATTGAGCTAATCGTTTTAGTCGTTCTCGGATTACCTGCCGTCACGTTATATCTCATCACGGAGATTCGTCAATTGTTACAACAAGAGTTTATGATTGTTGCCCAGACACTTGGTGGCAGCGTCTGGCATCGCGTGAAACTTCATCTCTTGCCCCATCTGATTCCGACGCTTGTCATCGTATTTATGCAACAATTCGTACAGACACTCATGTTGCTCATTCATCTTTCATTGTTTGGAATCTTTTTTGGAGGGACTGTTCTTTTGCATGAAGGAGTCATGCCTACGATTTATGAATGGTCTTCGATGTTTGGATACTATTTCGGACAATTCACAGCGATGACATGGATGACAAATCATCTATTCCTGATCCCTGCGATTGCGCTCGCAGCGCTGATTTTTATCTTTAATTTATTGACCAGTCGACTCGAACGGGCGTTCCGGCTACGTCGTCAAGAACCGATGGTGACCGAAATAAACATTGCACAGTCAGAAGCGGCAGCCGCGTCGCTCGACAATCCGTTTTCTCTTGTCAATGCGAGTGTATCATTAAAGAATAAACCGGATGATATCGTATGATGTCATCCGGTTTTTCTATGACAAATCGACTGAACCCTCGTGATTGCGGGAACGTATATAACAGTATGAGATGACTAGTCAAAAAAGGAGTGAATCAACGTGAAAGCTGCGATTTGTACGAGGTATGGGGGACCAGAAGTGTTCGTTATTCAAGACGTAGACCGACCGAAACCTAAAAGCAATGAGCTACTGATTCAAGTACATGCATCGGCCGTTCACTCAGGAGATCGACGACTTCGCGCACTGGACGTTCCTGCACTCGGAAAACTACCGATGCGGATCGTTATGGGGTTTAATGCGCCAAGACAACCGATTCTTGGTGTCGTGCTGGCAGGTGTAGTGGTAGAGGTCGGTAGTGGTGTAAAGAGCTTTCAAGTAGGGGAGAACGTCTATGCGCTCACCGGGATGAAGTTTGGTGGATATGCGGAGTTTGCTTGCGTGAACGAATCGAAATGTGTGGTTCAGATGCCCGAACATGCCAGCTTTATCGAGGCGGCGGCACTTCCATTCGGAGGGACGACCTCGTTACATTTTTTACGGAAAGCAAACATCGAACGGGCGAAGAATGTTTTGATTTATGGTGGCTCGGGTGCAGTCGGCTCCACTGCCGTACAGATTGCGAAACATTTCGGCGTACATGTCACAGCAGTTTGCCATGAGCGGAACATCGAGCTCGTGAAGCGACTTGGGGCAGATGTGGTCGTCGATTATTCGAAAGAAGGATACGGCCGCGAATTGGGTACGTATGATGTGGTTTTTGATGCGTCTGGAAAAATTGATAAGCGATTGGCTCGAAACCATGTTGCGGAGAACGGGTCATTCCGTTCTGTTGCGGGACAGGGGCCAGCGAGTGAACGAAAAGAGGATTTGATGTTCTTGAACGAACTGTTTGAAGCAGGAGAGCTGCAACCCGTTATTGATTCAGTTTATCCACTGGATGAGATTGTCGAGGCACACCGATACGTCGATCAAGGAAAGAAGATTGGGAATGTGATTGTGACAGTCAAATAGGAATAAGTCAGATGATCGATGGTATTATGAAGAAGGATTGAATTCGTGCTTTATGGTGAGGTGCATACGATCATCTCACATACATATGAATACTAGACGTAGTCAATGGAGCGGGGGACTAATGATGAATGTATTAATTGGACAACCAAAGATGGAACGAAATCTCGAGCAACTAAAGCTAGAGGTTGAGGCGAACCCGACAGTAGACTTGATTCTCTATCCAGAGGGATATTGTACATATACAGAATTAGATATGGTTCGTCAGTTAGCTAAAGCATTCAAGACGGCAATTGTTTTAGGTTATCGGGATGACACGAATAAAGATCGGGTTCTCATTATAAATAAGAAAGGTGAAACGCTGTTAACGCGACCGAAAACACCTGAAAGTGTGCACCTGTTCATGCCATCAAGTGTCAAGGACGGAGCGGAGGAATACGGATATTTACTTTGCAGGGAGATTTTTATGGGGGTAGAGGGATTACAGAATCACGGGCATCTATCAATCATATTCAATCCAATCGGGGTCGGGATGTTTAGTGAAGAACAATTCATGGAGTGGTCCGAAGAAGCGAGAAAGATTGCGATGGAACGTAAAGCGATGATTATCGGAACGAGTCACGCGGATGGGTCGTATCGAAATTGTGGTGTATCGATACCAATCGCGTATTGTTATGATGAAAAGGGTGAAGAAGTGTTTCTATCGAAAAATGATACGAGGACGAGAGTGTTAGATACTGTTTCAAAAGGTACAATGATTGTCTGACCTATTATAATATTATTAGCATTTTGTTATTTCACATACCGGATTTTTAACTTGAAAATAGAAAGAGAGAATGTATGAGATACCCATTCAAACGAAAACACAACAAAAATTGTACTTGCTCAAAATGTGGCAGGAGTACAGAAAGTGAAGTTGGTTTTGGATCAAGGATGCCAACAGTTCTAAATGGAATGACAACACGTGAGATGAAAAAACGTGTCGTATTGACAGATGATGTATGTGTCCTCGATGAAGCCCACTTCTTCATTTACGGATGCCTTGAGATTCCGGTCATTGGGGAAGAGAATCCATTCATCTGGAACGTCTGGGTATCACTCAGTCCGGATAACTTTTTCAAAGTCATCGATTCATGGGATGAACCCGCTCGTGTTGACCTCGACCCGATGTTCGGCTGGCTATCGACAGACCTTCCCATCTATCCGGATACCATCAATTTAAAAACGAATGTCCATATGCGTGAAGTCGGACTACGCCCGTTGATCGAACTCGAACCGACGAATCATCCTCTTGCCATCGAACAGCGCAATGGCATCACGAGGTCGAGGGTAGATGACATTTTCCGACTCGTTGAACGTGATGAATAAAGGAGGATAACTGGGTGAGTCAGTTGAAGTCAACTTTGATTTTCGATTTGTATTCAGGAAATCAAGCGCTCACTTCCATTCAGCAGACCATGTTGGAGCGAATAGAGGTACTTATTCACAACAAACGATTCAATGAACTTGAACACTTCATGCGCGACTCTCCGGACATCGAGCAGCTGTTGATCGACCATGTAATGCTTGATCCGATCGATTCATATCGGTGGGATTTGCTTATCGCTTACGAACGGATGGATCGGATTGAAGATTATGATCGAGTGAATGCGTTTTGCCGAACAGCCTTTTCATATCATCCAGAAAAACCATTCTATTTTGCTTTAGCGTTATATGATACAGGTTGGAATGATTTTGAATTGGACGAGGAAGTCATTGAAGTGGCTAATCGTTTGATTGAAGAAGCATCAGCTGAGGTTTCTGCATTGATTTGTCTAAGCATGTCAAAATCGCTAAGACATATGGAGCGAGAGTATCTGGACAAGGCCATTGAGAGATGTCCGCGGGCAGTTCAGCCCTACTTTTCTTTAGGAGAATATTTCATGCGACACAATCCGAGGTTGGCCAAATCTTATATAGAGAAGGGACTTGTTCAACTGGCTTTGACTTTCGACGATTCAAGTGAAAAATGTGTGACTCAAGTGATTGGTTTCAACCCACATACTTGGAATAGGGACGTTCGTAACGAGCTGTTAGGGATGGATATGAGTTGGCGAGAATACAAAAAGTACAAGCGAATGATCAAGTAAAGGAATCAAGAATAGTGATGAGGAAAGCGAGGAGGGATTTCATGAGAATCACAGAAACTACACTGTACACGAACCGGCTTGACGAAATGAAACGTTTTTATACGGAAAAACTTGGATTATCAGTCATTGAAGAAGACTCGACGAGTTTTCGAATCAATCTAGGTGAAGATACGCTGGTGTTTCAAGAGGCAGCGACCGTTCAAGAGCGACAGTATCATTTCGCCATCAACATTCCGGCGAACCGGTTCAAAGAAGCGAAAGACTGGATCAAATCACGTGTCTCACTTTTACGTGAAGATGGGGAGGATGAGATTTACTTCGAAGGGATTGATGCCTCGTCACTTTATTTTTACGATGCGGACGAGAATGTCGTCGAATTGATTGCTCGACACTCGATTAACCGGGAAAGTGATGCAGAGGTATTTTCTACTGATGATTTTCTTGGAATCGGCGAGATGAGCTTGACTGCAGTAGACCCGCTACATGTCGCACAGGAACTTGCGAATATCGAGATTCACCGCCGAGACGGCAAACCGATTGATGAGCATCACCTCAATTTTTTAGGCGCACCGAACAGCGATACATACATATTGTTGGTGCCTCCAGGTCGTGTGTGGCTGTTTTCACCAAAGCTGTCGATTCCGAGTCCTATTCATATGACCATCAATCGACAATATGTCATTGAAATCGATGAGAATCACAAATTGCAAATTCGTTCTATCAAAAAATGAGTCCATTGTGAACTCATTTTTTTTCGTCTTCATTTAAGTATATCCGAATCTCATCCAAACTCATAAATGAATTCTCTAAGGTTACTTCAAATGATTTATCTAAACAATCAATAGTAAGTGGTTCGCCATCTAGACGAGAGTATCCTTGTAACAGTGGTTTGATGCGTTCATGAACGATTTGTGCATTATCGAGTGAGGTTTGAGGAAAAAGGATGGCAAATGTATCGGAGGCAACCCGATATTTTTTATCAGTCCGTCGTGTCGCTTCATGTAATTCGTCACTGAAATAATCTAAAAACCATTCATATTCGGATCGTCCATAACGTTTTTCGAAATCGTTGAGGAGCGGTAATGTGACGAATGTGACGACGAACGTTCCACTATTTCGAATCAATCGATCCCGCTCTGCTTCAAGGTCCATGAAGAATCGATTACGATTATCAAACCCGGTCTCAGGATCGACGGCAATTAATTGACTGACTCTCGCTTCTGCGACACTCAATGCAAATTGTGAGCGAAATAAACCGACTTGAAGCAAGTAAGCTAGAATCGTCAACATCGCAAACAACAGAAGAATCAGTAGTTGAATATTTAAGGGAATTGTAGTTCCAGACATCATGATGAAAAAGTAAGCGCCGAACCCTAACGAGATCAGGACTCCAGATGCTCGGTGTATGAGTAGCGTTGAAAGATAGAGGACAGGGATACAAATCATCCACCAGACCGGTAGATTGTTCATCATCAGAACAGAAGACAATAGAGTACTTACGATCAATGAGCCAACGATGAGCGCAATCAGTTGAAGTGACATGGCAGACCAATGTCGCATCTCATCTCCCCCTTCCTAAAAGAAATAAATTGCAATAGTAACACTATTATCCATTTTCCGAAATAGTGATCATTCAAACTGATTCGTACACTTGATTCATTATAAGTGATTCTTTAATTGAATAACGGGATATTTTTGAAAATACGCCAATGTTTCAGAACACTTCTTTACCGAAAGAGAGTTCATTGATTGGTGTATAATGGAAATGAGGTGATGACATGAATCAAAAACATATTTTAATTGTCGGTGGTACCGGAATGTTAGCTGAAGTCACATCTTGTTTAGCAAGCGAACATCTTGTCACTGTCATCGGGCGAGACCCGAAAAGAATGGCAAAAGTCGTTCGACGAAACCCTGAAACGTGTCATTCACTACTACTTGATTATCGTAGCGAACAGGATTTATCAAAAGGGCTACAAGAATCGATCAAGCGGTACGGACCATTCAAACAAATCATTGCATGGGTACACCGGGACTCCGGGAAGGCGATGCAAATCATCTTGAATCATTCCTCACATGCAGATGTTCTACATATTTTAGGGAGTCAGGCGAACTCCGAACAGGAGAAACGGGCTTTATACATAAACGAACAACAAACGTACCGACAAGTCCAACTTGGCGCGATCTATGAGCATGAAACTTGGCGTTGGCTGACACACGAAGAGATTGTGAAGTGTATACTAACCGCTTTGCACCAACAATTTGATTATCAGTGTATTGGTATAAATAAGGAGGAATCGGATGCTCACGAAAGAAAGAATGAGTGAATTGATGAAGAAACATCATGTCTCTCAAATAGATATGGTATTTGTTAATGAGAGTGAAGAAATGTCTGTATATCGAATGGGAGATGCTTCTCCTGAGGGCAGAATGTTTGCCGCCTGTTCCATCAGTAAACTTGTAACGTCTATTCTTATTCTTAAGCTAGTTGAAAACCGGAAGCTGAGCCTAGACTCTCCAATCAACGACTATTTCGCCTCTTTTTCGTTGAATGATCAAAATGGTATGCGTTCCCAGGTCACAGTCCGTCAACTCATCCAACATCAAGGGGGTCTGGTCGATTTACCGAATCAGTTTGGAACAACGGTTCAACGTACAAGCTTTCCGTCAATGAAAGAAATCCTATCGGGCACGACACCATATTATGAACTTCCTGTGTTTGTCCAGTCACAGGAAATAGGTAAGTTCCATTATTCAGATGCAGGTTACTGTTTACTTCAATATGCGATAGAGGAATGTATGTCATCTACATTCGAAAAGATTATGTCTGATTTCATCTTTACACCACTCAATATGAAAACGAGTTCGTATGACTTGGAGATAGTGGAGAAGTTTGGCGTTAATGGGATTGAGCCAGATGAATCAATCGTTTCTGCATATACTTGTTTTTACCCGTATCCCGCAGCGAGCGGTCTATGGACGACGACTTCGGATCTAGCGACGCTCGTCAACGCGATTACGACAAAAGGGTTCTTGAATACTGAGTCAAGAAGGATCCTGTTCACAACCTCTTCTATGAATGCTGAAGTAGGACATGGTCTATTTCTAAATCCGAATGAACCGAGTAAAGGATTCTCGTTCGGTTGGGGTATTGGGTTTCAAAGCATACTCGTAATGGAGAAAAACTCTCCAATATGTTTGATCTGTTTGTCAAATCGGAATGAAGGAATTCATCAGTTTGAAGGGATGATTGGACAGGTGCTACGTGCATACACATAACATAACGTGAGGAGGTATAAACGTTGGCTAGACACTATTCAACTGGAGATGTCGCGAAAAAATTGAACGTGTCGGTGCGTACGCTGCGATACTATGACCAAATCAACTTGGTTACCCCATCGTATACAAACGATGTACAGAAACGATTTTATAGCGACCACGAAATGTTTCGACTTCAAAAAATCATGCTCCTAAAATCAATGGCCGTTCCGCTTGAAGAAATTCGGAGAATCCTAGATGAGGAATCGTTGACAGCCATTTTGTCGGCACATCTCTTCTCTTTAAAAGGAAAGATAGAAGAATTGCAACAGGCGCAGAATCATACGATGACACTCCTTCAATCCATGAAGCTCGAAAATGAAAAAATCGATTGGACGAAACTACAACATATTCAAGCGAAATCAAATGACCGGAAAAAATGGACGGACTATTTTTCGGAAGAAGAGTCTGACTCATTGAAAGCAACTTTACCTAAATTAGAAGACGGTGAGCATGATACGAAAAAGTGGATCAACTTGATTCGGAGAACCGAAATTCTAATCGAACGTGGGGTCTCCCCTTCCTCAAAAGAAGCCCAAATTCTTAAAGAAGATTTGACGTGGTTAACAGACGAGACATTTGGAGAAAATCAGCAATTGATTGAATCATTTTGGAAGATTCGAAAATCAACTGATGCATCGAATGAATTAGGACTGTATCCAATCAATGCATCGATTCTTGCCTATATTGATTCACTATATCAAGAGATAGCAGACTGATTCATTCATGCCAATGCAGTCAATAGAACGGCCAGCCCATTAAAGGTACCATGGATGACCATGCTGGAATAAATGGAGTTTGTTCGTTCATAAACCCAGGCGAACACAAGCCCAGATACAAAATTGACGAGTAATGTGTTTGTTGTCGGTAAATGAGCGAGAGTAAAAATTCCAGCACTTACGATCATCCCAATCCAAACCCCAAATCGTTGCTCAAAGAAGCGGTATAAAAACCCGCGATAAAAGATTTCTTCATAGATTGGTGAAACGATAGCCGCCGATCCGAACGCAATCAGTATGGAGATAAGCGACAAGTCACTTTGTAAACTCTCTGTTTTTATGTTCGATGTACCGATGCCGAAATAGGTTTGGATTACAACAATGATGAGACTAATTACAATTAATACCACCGTCCATAGAAGGATTATCTTCGAGTCTTTACATGAAATACGACGAAGCCCTAACGTTTCGAGGGATATGGCCCGTGGTCGTATTGCGACGAAATAGAGGACAGTCATAAACACTACGGCTAACGCCAAGCCAATACTTGTTCCTGAATAGAGGGTGTTTCCCCATGATTGCTCTAAAAAGTTGTATAAGTGTTTTTCGATGAGTAGGGGCGTCACTCCGAATAGAAGAATCATTGTGATTGCGAACTGATTCCATGTCCAAATGGGAGTTGTTTTCTTTTGCATTAGACTGAACATCGTGTTTCCTCCTCATGTCGTTGTAGCCCCATCATATCGGGTGACGTAACGTCACCTGCAAGCAGAAAAATAAAAAAGGAGTAATAAGACTATGAAACAGTGGATTGGATCAGCTGCTTTATGCATCAACGACGAAAAGAAAGTTCTGTTCGTAAAGAATCGTGACGTACAAAAATGGAGTTTGCCATCAGGTGGTTTAGAAGAAGGAGAAACTCCTGAACAGTGTTGCCTGCGTGAAGTGTTCGAAGAAACGGGCTATCGCATTTCTATTAATCAAAGATTACATATCAAACGAGCCATCATCTCAAGTTACCAAGTCGAAACGCACTATTTTTTGGCAACGTGTGACGAGCGGATGGCGACCGCAACTATCGACTCGGACATTGATGAAGTCAATTGGTGGTCGATTCATGAAATAGAGCGATTGGAACTTGCATTTCCAGAGGATCTTGAGCTGATTAAACAGTGGAGTGTATGATGAAAAATCATTGAAGCGATTCACCGAATCGAACAAGCCGGTCGCATAAAAACGACCGGCTCATGACTTAAGAAACTTCTTCGATTTGATTGTGATTGAAATACGCCCGTTTCGAACGGTCGCGCATGACATGTATGGTGTAACAACCAACAAGGAAGAAGATAATCGAGAATGCGAGATAGACTGGACGAATCCCAACCATTTCGGCAAGAAGTCCAATCCCAAATGTGAGTAGGATGACGAGTAGCGACTCTGCCACATTGATAGCGCCAGAGAACCTACCCATGATTTCGACCGGGACATGGTGTTGATAGAATGATAAGAATCCTGTATTTGCAAAGGCAAGCGCGAATGTCAGGACAAAAAATCCAACCGAGGCCATCATGAATGACGATGAACTTGCGAAAAGAAGATAGCCGACTGGTGTCATGATCGCCCCGAATCCAATACAAAACGATAAGGACAAGCGGTGACTCCATCTTGAATTGATGAGTGATCCAAAGATAATCCCAATCCCAGCGATACTGACGAGAAAGCCATATCGGCTTTCAGACAAGTGAAGGACTTGGGTCGCGAATGACGCCTCCAAGGAATCGAGTCCAGACATGAAGATGGTCATGACACAGAACAATCCATAAATGAGCGTCACGTATTTGGCATTTGATGCAAATCGTACGACCATTTTCCAATCCTCGATAATGATTCTTACAGAGAATGGTTCAATCGACGCTTCTGTTCGATGATGAGACGGAAGGCGCGACAGCATACCGACCGAGACGATGAGTGCGAACGCGTTCACGAAAATTGCAGTTGTTGGACTCCCAACTAGGAAGAGTAGTCCGGCAATTGTTGGACCTAAAATAAATCCGGATGACTGCACAAAGTTCTTCATTGCATTGAACTTTTGTCGATTCGAGGCAGGTACGAGTTGCGTCATGTAGACCAGACTCGATGATTCGAATAACGAGCTCATCACATTGAGAAGAAAGACGATCCCGTAGATGAGCCACAGTGAATCAATCCAGCCTAAGCTGAATACGAGAAACGCACGCAGACCATCCAGTAACATCATCAGTCGTCTCGTATCGACCCGGTCAATCAGACTACCTGACCAAAGATTCGAGACGAGCGAGGCGAGCGGGACTAATACATAGAGAATCGAGACGGCGAAAGGGGATCCAGTCATCTCTAAGATAATCAAGTTGAGCGCAATGAAGTATACCCAGGCACCAAGGCTTGAGATTCCGACACTAACGAGCAGTAGCGCAGAGGTTTTTCGAAACGAATTCAAGTCAATCACTCCTTCTATTTTTGATCACTTACGGAACGCAAAAAAATCCCACCCCCAAGAACGAATTCTTGGGGACGAGATTCTCATCGTGGTGCCACCCCTGTTCGTCCGCACGTCACCGCACGAACCTTATTCGGTACTGCCGAACGAGTCGGACTATACCTCAACTCTATAACGGGAGTGCCCGTCGCCATATCCCTCGGGATGAGTTCCATGGCGCTGCTCAGAGGCTTGTTTCGACCAACGTTCTTTACTCCTTTTCACCAGACGGAGCTCTCTACGAAAGATTCATTGATGTACTGTTCTCTTCATCGCGTTTAACAGATCATTTTCGTAAGGATAGCATATTGTGAAAAATATTGGAAACGTTTCTGGTAAAAAGATGTATATCTTCTTCAAGGTACTAAACTATGGTTGTCATCTAGGAAGCTCGGTCCATTTCTGAAGGTTGACACTTATCCAGTTCTTTCAAGATTGAACGATAGAAGAAGATTGCCAATATACCAAAGCAAATATAAGTGATGGCCATCCAACCAGGTGACACGACATCATAAGTCGAGACGCTGATTGCGCCGATGAGAAGCGCACCTCGGTAGCGGAAACCGTTCGCGGCCAAGTATTGACTGCGGAGGTGATCTTCGATGAGTCGAGCTAGCATGGCTTGGTGGATGGGGACATATAGCAGTTCTCCAAACGTGAAACAAGCCGTTGCGAGCACTAACATTGAAAGATCATGTGAAACCGGTAAGATGGCGAATCCAAGACTGAACAGTGTGACACCCGTGTAAAGTAACGCATGTTCAGAGATAGATTTGGTCCAACGCATCAACACAAGACCGAGCAGTAACACGAGAATCGTATTCTCCGCTCGAAGCAGTCCGAGAATCTTCGTCCCATCTAGTGAGAAATGAAAGAACGGGACAGCGTGTAACGTTTCAGCAAAGTGAATCGCGAGATAATGCGTAAGCTGCAACTCTAATGACAACGTCAAAATCCCTGCGACGAGGTATTTCAAAAAGAGATGGTTCCTCATGACCGTCTGGTATCCTTTGCATACACCAGTGGGCTTCTGTTCTTTTAGTGGTAACGGTTTATAGTGGTCTTCAAGTCTAAAGAAAATGATCCAAATACAACCGAATGAGATGATAGCCGCCGCCACCAATAGTAAGAAGAGATGCTGTTCGAAGAAAAAACCTCCGAGCAAACTACGCCGCCACCAATAGTAAGAAGAGATGCTGTTCGAAGAAAAAACCTCCGAGCAAACTACCGATGACGATGGACCCGTTCATCAGCCAGTAACTAAGTGTATATAAATATTTCCGCTGTTCCGGTCGGCTATCATCAATCAAGATGGCCTCGTTTGCAGGTGTGATGGCACTACTCAGAAGGTTACTGAAAAAGAAAAAGATAAATAATAAAACGGCATTGTGGATTATATGAGAACCTACGATTGCCATGCCGATATAACAGACGAATCGTAGCATTTCTCCGATGAAGAGCACGCGTTTTCTTCCATATCGATCGGACAGAAGACCACCTTAGAGGCTTGCGATGAATGAGGCAATCATCGTCAGGATGATGAGCGGTCCAGTATCCGTCGCACCGAATTGGCGAACGAAATAAATCGTTATAAAGGGAAATATGGCGGTTTGAGTCAGTTTTTGAAAGAAGTTTAAGGCAAGTCGTATTTTTAAATTGGGATGAAGCGATTGAAACATGCGAATCACCATCTTTTCGTAAGGTCAGCGAAGTGGCCACTTGACTGTTATGAACAGTATGCGTGATTTGAAGTGATTCATCGTGCACTATATTGCTCGATTTTTGCGCAATAATCTGGAGGGGTATATGGAACAATTACTGACACTGCCTGACGTTGCCATACGTTATGTCTCCTCTAATGGGGATTGGACGACAGAGAGAGAAGAGAGCGTAGAAGACATCGTCTGGGTTCTCGTATTGGAGGGAAAGATTGGGATTGAGGTGGATGCGTTCGAATATCGACTTCAAGATAGCGAATCGATTGTAGTTCAACCGAATCAGTCCTATCGATTATTCGCTGATTCAACTGAAACGACTTATGTTAGTTTTCGGTTTATTGCGAGTCGATTGAACGGGTTTGAAAACAGGGTCAATCCAATGTTTCCTTCCATAGCGGTCATGTCGATAAGAAAACTGTTAGGGGAATGGTCAAGTCGAGGATTTTTAGAGATTGATCTTACAGATGATGTGATGACGTTCATTCAGAGTCACCTCATCCACACTTCTTTAGAGGATGAAGATATGCTTGCACCAGTTTTGCGTGTCATTCATGATTCTTATCATACAGAGCTTCGCATTGAGGAATTGAGTCGAATCGTTCATCAAAGTAAATATCAGTTCATACGGAGCTTTCGAGAGCGAATCGGTCAGACGCCGTATCAATACATCACGAGACAACGCCTGATTCATGCGAAGTCGCTCCTTCGCTATTCGGATCTTACGTTACTCGCAATCAGCCAAGAAGTCGGATTCAATAGTTCGGCTCAACTGAACAAGCATTTCACGGAATGGGTAGGCTGCACCCCGGCTCGATTCCGTGAGAATAAGGGGCATCAGCTCAAACGTGATTAGAGAGCTTCAATCGATCTTGGATTTGGTGGGGGAGGGCGTTGAACGGTCCCTCGCAGCGTTGTACCGCATCCACATGATAAAACGTGCTCGTCTCCTCCATATTCATCATTTGATCACCCAAATCGTAAAGGAAAACGGGTTTGTTCGTCCCGAGTGCAATCCCGAGTTCGACGTGTGCGCCTTTGCCTCCAGGCAACAGGATGACAACGAAGTCCGCTGTTTGAATTCCAGAAACCTCTTCTTCGCCAATCGAGCGTAACGCATCAATTGAAGCGGCGCGTTCGTTTTGTGTCCAGTCATACGTATGCGTGTGACCGAGCGCAATTAGCTGATCACGGATGAACCGTACTTCTTCGATATTCGCAAAACTTGAACCGACATAAAATCTCATAGGAAACCCTCCAATTCGTTATAAGTGATTCATCTGCTAAAGCGCTACGACATAAAACATGGTGATCAACAGACAACAGAGTACAAGGAAAAAAATCACGCTAATCAGGACGAATTTTATCAAAGAAAGTGGAACGTATGATTGAATCAAGCGCGTGATCGATATAGACGAGAGGACGAGTAAAATGATTGTGCCAACTAACCAAATGTAGTCATACGTGATGTTTGGCATCTGCCAAAAGTAGACGATTGTTATGACGATTAGACTGAAAGCCATCACCAAATCTTTATGCTTTCGTGTCATCTGAAACCTCACGCTGATGTTCCAACTTCGACCTTACGTGTTCGGCATCTTCCGCATCAAATGTGCTGTACCACCTCACATGATCGAGGTCGATGATACGATAATGTCCGCTGATGATATTTTGCTGAAGAATGAAGTGGGGACCTGACTCGATTGCGTGCCAGAAAACACGTCCTCCGAGCGTCTTGACGAACTCGACCGGGTCATCACCGATTAAATGGATGAGGATCTCACTCTCATTGAACAAGGCGCATAGCGTGACTACGGTCGACCAACTCGCTTCATTCCGTTCCTTCTCGATTTGAATGAGTGTTTTTTTGGATATACCAAGTAAACTCGCCATCTCATCTTGTGAATGCTGGGATTCAATACGAATCAATTTCATTTTTCGAGAGACCTGTCCAATAAATTCAGATTTTTGCATATGATTTTTTCCCTCCTATTCGTAGAACTCAAAGTGATGCCGAGCTAATGAAGATCAGGATCCAAGAGATGCCAAGAAACACGGTGAATAAGAGCAGGCAGACGACGATATAGCAGGAAATGTATTGCCAATATGTGAATCGTTTGGATTGATAAAAATGGTATGTAAAACTGAACGTCGCGATGCCGATGACTAAGAAAGCGACGATATCCCAGATGATGCCGACTTTTAAAAACGATGGAGTAAAATACGATGCAACAAGTGCAAGTACAACCGTCACCACTCCAGTAGAAATGGCAGCAGATGGTGTTGAAGTGTTTTCCAACATAATCACCTCCTAATATATTACAAGTGTAATTTTACACTAAAAGTAGACAAAGTCAATTTTCAATTCGTAAAAAAGCCCTTCTCAAGGAAGGACTCTATCAATCGTCATGCTTGTTCGTTAAATATGTCGTCAGTGGGTAAACACCGATACTTTGTAAGATCAGGGAGAGTAGAATGACGGCGAACGCGAGGGATATCATTTCGCTCGACCCGGCAATTTTCTCTGCCTCTAGCCAGAGCACGAGGGCAATCGACATCGTTCCTTTGATTCCCGACCACGTGAGTAAGGAAGTCGCCGTTAAATCGTCTTTAAATTCCTTACGCCAGACGGGGACCGAATAGACGAGGCCGCCGACGACGATGAACCGGGTCACGATTGAAAGTAAGAATAAAAGAACGGCGAACGTCCAGAGAGATACAGACAAATAGCTGGTCGCTTCGATTCCAATCAATAAGAACAAGAGAGCGAGCAACATCGGTATGACGATGTCCCAGAAACCATCCAAGTGACGCTGGACCGATTCGTAATCCTCTTTAGTTCCGAGTTCGTGAGACAACATCATACCCGCTGTCACCGTTGCGAGGACACCAGACACTTCTAGTGCATCGGCGAGGTAGAAGGCACCATATGCAGTCACAATCGTCAACATGACGAGCTCGTGCTTTTTAAAGCTGACAATCATCAATTTCTTAAGTAAAAATCCAGAAATGAAACCGATGCCGATTCCTCCGGCAGACACAATCAAAAATTCGGTCAAAAAATTGAAGGTGGAGAAACGCTCTCCCGTTGCGGACATACTGAGAAAAATGGTGAAGATGACCACACTCGTTCCATCGTTCACCATCGATTCACCTTCGACAACATCCGCAATCCGCTTCTCACCTTTACTCCGCTTTAAAATCGCGGTCACGGAAACGGGGTCGGTCGGAATCAAGATGGACGCTAATAAGAAGGAAGCAGTCAGGCTGAGCGGGGTGAAGAACTCACTGATCCAAAATGTGCCATATCCCATCAAGATGGCGGTCAAGACAAGGCCCACCGTACTCAATATCGTGATGATCCCGATATTGTCCTTCAAATCTTTGTATTTGAACTGATAGGCAGATGTAAAGAGAAGTGCAGGCAGGAACACCTCGAAAATCATATCTTTTGAGATGAACACCGAATCAAAAAAGGCGATATACGAGAGACCAATCCCGATCAAGACCAAGATGACCGGAACAGGGAAGTAATTGCGTTTGGAATCAATCAAATAAATGAAATAGCCAATGAGTAGTAATGTGATCACCTGTTGCGCAATCATAACGACGCCCTCCTCTACATTCAACATGCTATACACTATCTTCCCATTCAAGGTCTAATCAAACGAGAAATGTGGAATATAGGGGATAGTACATTCATTTCATATAGGGAGGAATCGATATGGGAAACCCGATTGGCGATTTGTCGTGGACGTTTTATTCAGAGTGTGAGGTGCCGAGTGATATCACCGAGACATTCATCGATGGGGAGCGGGCCGTCGCTGCCTACAAGACGGTACGTGACGTCGCCGTATTCACGAACAAACGCCTGATTGTCCGTGACGCGCAAGGACTCACGGGGAAGAAGATTGAAGTCTACTCACTTCCGTACGACTCGATCAATATGTATTCGACGGAGAACGCGGGACGCATGTTCGACTTGAACTCAGAAGTCCAACTGTTCACGCGCGCCGGAACAATCAAAATCAATCTGAATAAAAAAGTGGATGTGCGTAAGTTCGACCGTCTGCTCGCGGAAGCAATTTTGTAATACAGTGGACCGAAAAATCTTTCGGTCCTTTTATTTGGATTTTTCTGACAATCCATAATCTTGCATGATACGATAGGACATAATGTGTGACGGAGGTTACGATGCGATTTACAACCCGATTATTGATGATCATGTTAAGTAGTTTGATGTTGGTGACTGGATCCATCTATCTGGTCCGACTGTTTTGGGAATGGTTTCGGGACCCTACGGAGGGAGGGATTGTGCTCCTTTTTTCTGGAGAGGATGGTGAGAGCAGCGGTTTTTATGAAGGGAAGTCACGCAAGATGAGAGAGGACGATGAATTACAGTTCTTGAATATCGACTTTCTAGATTACACGTTCGGAGCAGATGGGACGGTGACGGAGTCAGGGAGTTCATACTGGTTATGGTTCTTTATTGGGGGTTTGATTGTTCTCCTGATTTTGATGCTCAGCATGATCCGGAAAAGAAAGCGTGTCCTCTCGACCATTGATTTCTCGAGTGACGCCGTAAAAAGAAGAGGGAGAAAGACTAAAGCAAAAGAGTTTGTAGAATCCAAAGAGATTCAATGGACCGATAGCGCGATTCGGAATGCGCTCATCCAGTTCAACTTGGATTTACCGGTTTCATTAAAGCATCAATCGAATGAGACCGTTTTGGACTGGTTCAAACGAATCGGTGTTGAAGAGGTTGACCTCTCTCCTTATTGGAAATCGAGATATGTGGATGAAGGAGTGACTGATGTAGAATCTAGACAGTTTCGAGAGGCGTTACAGTTCATGCGATTGGAAGAGGATAAGGGGTGATTGTGTATGAACGATGAAATAGAGGTGGTTGATTTCGATCTGCAGAAGTCAATGGGCTCCGCTCGTTTGGTAAAGTCCAATCATCGATTCTATATTAATTGGGATGAGCTGGTCATAAACCTTAAACGGCATGAATATGTCTCGGGTATTCGAATCATTGACGAGAATCACTTGTTCATTTGGGCGTTTACGTTAGAAGGAGAACCTACCAATGCGTGGGTGCTGGATACGCATGGACAGATCAATCACTCCTTTCATGCAGGAAACGCGATTGCAGCAGTTGTAATGAACGATACTGGAATCTGGATTGGATATGGGGACGAGGGCATCTTTGGAGATGGGATCTCTACCGAAGCACTCGTCTGTTTCTCAAAGGAGGGAACCGTACGTTTTCGCTATAATCAAGAAGTGAGAAAGGCTCCAGTTCTTCATGATTGTGACGTGATGTACGCGTATAAGAAGGGGGTGTGGGTCATCTCTTCAATCGACAGTCGTCTCGTCCATGTCCATATGAACGGACGGATTGACTCCTATCCGATGCCCCGTCATCTCCTTGACTGTTCGTCATTGATGATTGAAGACGGTGTTGCCTATGTCGAGAAAGACGAGCAGGTGTATCGCTGGCCATTCGAGGATAGAAAGTAGATTAAATGGGCAATCAATTGAATTCTTTATCGTATTGAGAGTCAGTGGATTTAGTCACAAAATTAAAGGTCAAAAAAGCTAGGGGTATTATTTCACATACCGAATTTATATTAAATATGTGTTTAAGTCATGAACAAAAAATAATCCGCTCTCACTCAAGAATTGCTTTAGCAGATGGATATGTCCTAAACCATAAAGTACAAAGATGCGATCATTTGATTCCCTTAGTGACATCAATTCCTTAAAAATCATTAAGTTACGAAAATACCAGTAGTGTGATACCCACCTAGTACCAGACACTTTAAGAGATGCAATCTCTAAATAGGCGCGATGCATAGATAATGTAATTGTAGGGTGATTGATTTCTTTATAATAGTCAGAAATCGTACGACTCTTAAATATTTTTTCGATATGATTCATGACATCTTGTTGGGATGATAATATTTCCTCCATTTCTCGCTTCTCATCTTGAATAATGGTTTCTAAACTGAATCCCTCATCCTCATTCCAATCGATTGGATATACGAAATCCAGATGAGATTGTTGTGCAAGTCGGAATGCAATTTGTTCGCGTTCATTAGCGGTTGCTAATTTCGGCTGCTGAATGATACGTTGTAATTGCTCATTTATGTATTCTTTCTTTGAAGTATTCATTTCTACACATACTTTAGTAGGTTCAAATTTTGCTAATTGATTCACGAATTGTTTAATTTCTAACTGACGTTTTTCGCTTAACACATCTGGCATGTCCGGCATAAATAAATCACCATTGTTTGGCATGTTTAGATGCGTTGTGCCAACGAGCAATATATCTGTTTTATTCATAGCAATTCTCCTAATCAATTTGATGTATAGTGTTAACTACGCTTATACTTCTTCTAGGTTTCATATTTTGTTACTTGATTTCAAAAGAACCAAGTCAATATTTCTCATGGACCTTCGAGTTCATCCTAGTTAACAAACTTGTTAAAAATCTACATAGAAATGAGGAATTCACATGATCCGTTTCGGCATCATAGGTACAAACTTCATCACAGACTGGTTTATTGAAACAATCAATCAGTTGGATGATGTAGAAGTGACAGCACTTTACTCGCGCACGGAATCACGTGTTAAAGAATACGCAGAAAATCACTCCATTGTACATACGTTCACGTCACTTGAAGAGATGGCTCAGAGTGATGTCATCGATGCCATCTATATTGCGAGCCCGAACTCACTTCACGCCGAACAGAGCATCTTGTTCATGCAGCATGGTAAACACGTCCTGTGTGAAAAACCGCTCGCCTCGAACGTCGAGGAAGTCACTCGTATGATTGAAGTCGCAAAGGAGAACCACGTCGTCTTACTTGAGGCACTACGTAATCTGTTCATGCCGAACCTTGAACTGATTCAACAAGCGATGGAACAAATCGCTCCGGTTCGCCGGGCCGTCTTCAATAAATCACAGTATTCTTCACGGTACGACCTGTACAAAAAAGGGGAGAACCCCAACACGTTCAATCCTGATTTTTCGAACGGCTCGTTGATGGACCTTGGTGTCTATCTCCTCGGACCTGCTTTGAAACTGTTCGGTCAGCCGAATGAGATCCAGGCGAGCGGCGTAAAGTTGGAATCTGGAGTGGACGGGAGTGGTACGGTCCTTCTCTCTTATGACGACCTTGATGTAGTTGTCATGCACTCAAAAATCCATGGGACATCGACGCCTTCTGAGATCATTGGGGAAAAGGGACGCATCATCATCGACGATATTGCGACGTGCGATGATGTCCGTCTGGAGTTACGGAATGGCACGTCAGAAATCATATCAGAAGCGCAGAATGCTCCGATGTCATATGAGGTCGAAGCGTTCGTCCGTGCAATCGAAGCTAGGAAATCAGAGACGGATGCGCATTCAGGAACTGATATGATTCGTCTTGCTGATGTGATGACAACGGTACGAAAACAAGTTGGTGTGGTTTATCCAGCAGACAAATAAGTACACAAATAAAACGGTCCTCGATGTCATGTGCACATCAAGGACCGTTCTCATTATTCTTTGTTCAAATAGAGATATCTCAGAAAGAGTCCCAAGACAATCGTCATGACGACAGCAGGGATGAGACCGATGAGCAGTAATGTATTCATACCGTTTCCTTCCTGATTGCTTCGAGACGTTCACGCATCTCATCAAAAGAATGGCTGTCCGTCAACATGCTGAGCTCTGCAACGGCAAGTTCTTTCACTTGAGTCGACCACTCTCGTTCAATCTCGATTTCAGAATTCCTGATCTCCTCGTTTGCCCGCTCGACCTGTTTCTTATGAATGCTCTCGAGACGAGTGCGAATCATGTCACGGAGGAGTGCCGTCAATTCATCCTTCAGTTGCGTCCGACCATCCCCTTCGAAAAATTGACTCGCGTTCTTATAGCGCTTCAACACCGACTGATAAGGTGGTGTCTCGAGATGAATCGGTTCGACAGCCTCTCGAAGCCATGCCACGTCGAGTTCACGGTCGAATTCA
>NZ_JAPEHX010000051.1:0-21635 GCF_028823655.1 Exiguobacterium sp. B2(2022)
GACGCTTAGAGGAGGGAGAATTCTCGCCTGATTTAGTTAAAATGAACGACCATTGGAGGCTTTTTAGTTATGACAAAAATCGCATGGATTACCGACAGTATGGCCAACTTCTCACAAGAAGAGGCATCACGTCTCGGTGTCGATATCGTCCCGATTCAATTGATTGTGGATGGCAACGGCTATAGTGAAACCAATCTCTCGCTTGAAGACTTGCATCGGTATATGATTGACCAAAAGAAAGAAGCGAAGACGTCACAACCGATTTTCGGAGATTTCATCGGCCGCTACGAGCGCTTGAAAGAAGAAGGGTATGACTGCGCCATCGCCGTTCACTGCTCAAACGGATTGAGTAGCACGGCGAAAAACTCAAAAGCAGCGGCAGAGGCGGCTGACTTCAAAGTGTATACGATTGACTCACACGCCGCGCTCGAAGCGCAACAAGAGCTCGTTCGAATCGGAAAAGCGGCTGAACAAGAAGGCAAATCCGTCGAAGAGATTGTCGCTTTGCTCGAGGCATGGCGCGATAAGAAAAACTTCTTCATGATTATCGGTAACATGGAAACGATGCGCCGCGGCGGTCGCGTTTCTTCGGGTGAGCTGTTCCTTGCAAACATCTTGAACATCAAACCGATCATCACGCTCGATGAGACAGGGAAAGTCATCCCGTTCAAAAAAGCGCGCTCGTTGAAGAAAGCCTATGCGGAAATGGTCGGTGAACTCGAACGTCGCCACGCGGAGAACGGTGTGAAGGATAACCGAGTGTTCGTCCAGACGGCACTCGCACCGAAGATGCAAGACGACCTTGTCGCACTCATCGAGTCGAAATTGCCGGGTCTTGAAGTGGTACGGACACGCTTCTGTCCATCGATCGCCGTACATGCCGGGTTTGAGACGGTCGGCGTTTTGTGGCTCGACGCTTAATCAACAGGAGGAATGAAAGATGGAAGCAATGACAACCTTGACTGGATTGAATGAACGGATTGAGAGCACGGAACAACTGCTCGTCTACGTGTCACATCCAGGATGCAGTGTCTGTCATGCGCTGAAACCTCAAATCGAAGAGATGCTTCATCAGTTCCCTGACATCGAGACGGTCGCGGTGGATTCGGACGAAGTCCCGGAAGTTGCGGGATCCTTCTCCATTTTCACGGTACCGGTCGTCCTCTTTTTCATCAACGGGAAAGAGATGCTACGCCGGGCGCGATTCGTCCCAATCGGTGAATTGACGCATCAACTCGAACGCATGCAAGAAATGAGACAAGCCTAAAATCAACCCGTCATCCGAATTAGAGGATGATGGGTTTTTTTCGTAAGTGAACGGGTAAAGACCCGCAAACACATAAGGGGTGATTCGATGCGAGGCAAGCAATGCGTGGGAGAATCGATTGATGTGTACTATGACGTGTCGCTCTGCGTACATGCGGCAGAATGTGTCCGTGGGCTACCGGAAGTGTTTGATACGAAACGAAAACCGTGGATTTTACCAGATGGTGTCGAGGCCCCAGATGTCGCGACGGTGATTGAACGTTGTCCAAGCGGTGCCCTCCAATTCGTTCGAAAAGACGGAGGCGATGCGGAGACACCAGATGTACCGACATCCGTAAAATTGAACGATTGGCAACAAATCGAGGTGCGGGGTGACCTTCAGATCGATCAAGGCGATGAGGTCATTTCGACTTACCGAGCGACACTATGTGGATGCGGGCAATCTGGGAAACGTCCGATCTGTGACCATAGTGGTGCGTGTAAAGGATGAGAGGATGATGGGGGATGCACATTCCACTGCATTCAGAATGGCACGATACGAAACTGACCTTACATTTGATTTCGCAGCTTCTCGGAAAGATCAAGCTCAAACTGGCACCACCGGAACCGCAATGGGGGCACGTCTCGTTGCCGCTCACGGTGCAAGGTTTCACGACAGGGTTGTTATTTGAAGGAGAGCGGGCGCTACAGATTGATGTGGATCTATTGACGTCTTGCCTCGTCGTCCATGTCGAGGAACAGACGGACGCCATTCCGATTGAAGCGGGAAAAACGATTAAGTCTTATCATGATGACTTGTTCGCGCGCCTTCGTGAACATGGGGTACACGTGAATATCAATCCGAAACCACAAGAGATGGCCTTCAAAGGGTTACTCGATACGGATGAGACACCGCTCGCCTATGACGCGACGTATGCTCGGAAAGGATTGAGACTGTTTCAGCGGGCGGCGCACGAACAATTGACATATTTATCGAAGTTGCGATGTCGGAAAATCAAACCGGCCCTCTTTTGGGGGACGTTTGATGTCTCGTCTCTTGTCATTTATCCGATTGAACATCCGTTTCCGGAGAACAAAGTGATTGAGCGTGTCGCCTTTGATGAACAGTTTGTTGAATTCGGATTTTGGCTCGGGGATGATGTGACGGATCGTCCGAGTTATTTCGTGTTGCCGTATCCGTTTTTGTTCAGACCGTTACCGACGGAAACGTTGAAACCGGAAGCGGCATATTATGATGCGGAGAAGAGCGAATTTTTCTTGCCGCTTGATGAAGCGACGAGTGATCATGTACAAGACTTTTTGTCCACCGCGTTCGATATCTTGATGCGTGAGATGGACTGGACGACGCGTGATCATTTCTTCATCCCATTAAAATTAGATGAGGAGCGTGCTGAGTGAATGGAGATCAAACAAAAAGAAAACACATTTTATGTTGGGGATGAGGCTGAGCCATCGGCAGAACTGCACTACGTGCCGACGGGACCCGACAAACTCATTGTCGACCATACGTATGTCAGTGACGACCTGAGAGGACAAGGAATCGGGGAGAAGCTCGTCCTCGCTGTCGTCGAATATGCACGGGAGCAAAGGAAGACGATCATCCCGCTCTGCCCGTTCACAAAAAATCAGTTCGACCGTCATGAGGAGTATCACGACGTGTTGGCGACATAAATAAAAATGGAGCGCCACTGGGCGCTCCATTTTTATTCTGCTGCTTGCGGGACGAGGTAGATTAAGCCGAACGGGTTGTGCAACAAGTTGTCGATTGTCGTCCGCTCGTCTTCACCCATCTCGACCGTGAAAGCACGTCCGTCTTCGAATGCGAAATGGTCGCCATCACCGAACATCGCTCCGCCTGAGATGAGGTGGAAGTTGAACGAGTGAATCACGTGGATGGCATCTTCGATCTCGAGTGTCATTGGTACGGCCACGTCGGCATGTCCGAACGCTTTCATTCCCCAAGACATATAAGCATTCTCTTCTTCCGTGATTGCCGTCAATAGCGAGTAGTCAAGCGCAAGGTCTTCTTCTTTAGACTCTTGCCATTCGTCTTTCGAGAAGGAAACACCAGCCGACTCGACCATGACGCCGACCCCACCGGCATTCAAGACAGCATTTGCGGCACGACGCGCAGCGGCGACGTCTGTCAAATCGTTGACGTCGACAATCAAGTAGACGACATGCGTGTGACGGGCGATTCCTTTTGCGACTTTCGGTGTGAATCCACCAGAACTCGCGTGAATCATGGCCTCGGCGAGAGCCGGGTCACGTTCCACGACTTCTACGGTGAACGCTTTGCCCGTCTCATCTTCGAGCAGCAATAAGCCGGCCATCGTGTAGCCTTCACTATGTAAACTGATTTGTTCGTTCACGCCTTCCGCGGAAGACCAGTTCCCGGGAATGGCGAGCATTACTTGTGTACGATTCATGTCAATCATCCTTTTCTGCAAAAATCAGGCCCCTCCTCGGGAGAGGCCTGGTCTATCTCTTATTATGCCCTATTTTGGCATAAATTATTCTTGATATGTCTTCAATACTTCCTGAAGTGGGATTTGATCGATCTTCCGTCGGCTGACGAACGTGCTCAAGAAGAAGAGGAGAACGACCGCACCGAGCGTATAGACGATATAGATCCATTCGAATTCAAGCGGGAGGACGAGCCCGTAATCTTCTGCGAATACGACGATGATGACCCGAAGCGTCAACAAGGCAATCGGAATACTCAAGAGGGCCGAGACGAGCGCGTAGATGAAGTAGCTGTTTAGAATCATCGAACGGACTTCCCGTTTTTGGTATCCCATGACCTTTAATAACGAAATGACGTAGTAGTTCTTCTCGACCGTCAACGCCGTCAGGACGAATAGAATGCTGAAGGCGATGAGAGACGCACCACCAATCAAGACATTCATCATGAAGTTCATATATTGATTGATGGACTCGGATTGTTCAATCAACCCTTGACGGGACAGGATGGTCGGATAGTCTGAGTCGTTCGGGCGCACCGTCGCATAAATGCCATTGAACAACTCGTCCGTCGCGCCGTCGGTAAGCAGTTCACTTAGCGTCGCCCGGGGCAAATAGGCGAAGTCTCCAGAGAATTCATCGGCAATCCCGACAATCGGATATGTCAGCGTCTCCTCGTTCAGTTCGACATCGATGTCCTGACCGACTTCAAGTCCGAGTTTGAGGGCGAGTGACGAGGAGACGATTAGTCCGTCGGGTTCAAGTGTCAATGTGTCACCATCTTCGTTACGTAGCGGGAACAAGGTATTGTCAATCTCTAAACCTTTCAACGTAATCAATTTCTCTTCGACAAATGCGAACGGGTAAGTGAGGAACGGCTCTTGTCCGTCTTCGATTGGCGGTGAACCGTCCGTATAGGCTTCGTATTCATACACTGCTTCATTCAAACCACCCACGGTCATTCGATCGACAGCCCCGTTCATCATGAGGGCGAAGACGATGAGGATAGTCGAGAACAAGATGCCGAGGAAGAAAATGAGGAAGCTTCCCGTGCTCTTGACCGCATACAAGTATTTGAACTTCGTCTTGCCGCTCGCGCGTTTCAATAGTCGACTAACGAGCCGACTCAGGCGATTCAAGGAAACGTTGTCCCGAGGCGATAGGAGGGCGAGGGCGCTTTCTCCCATGATCTTGTAGATGACGGCTCCTGCGACGAGTGCAAAGAAAAGCAGTGGCGCAAACACGGCCGTCAAAAAGACGAGCGGACTTTGGGCGATGGTGATGGACGGTAAGAGATAAAAATCGAGATACAGTTCTTTCAACGGGTCTGCAAAATAAAGACCAAGGAAATAGCCGATGATCAGCATGAAGAAAGCGAAGATTAAGATGAGGACGAGATAAGGCGCTGCGATTTGTCGACGACTGTATCCGATTGCCTTTAACAGTCCGATTTGACCGCGTTCCGCCTCAAGCATATTCGAGATCAGGATGGCGACGATGATAACGGCGATAGAGACGATAAAGAGGCTAAGCCCGAGCGCCATCGCTTTTCCAGATGAGATCTCACTATAAATCGCACCGCTTCGGATAATATTTTCCGTCTCCATGACAGACACGACAAACGGGAGGTCGAGATCGGTCATGACCGTCTGTTCCGTCACACCGGAGAGGCGGAACGATTCTTGTCCGACGGTCGATTCGAACGATTCGTCTGTCATGAGTAAGAGCGTCTGGGAGCCGGGATCTAGATTGAAAAAATTGTCGTCGAAGAGGGGGAGGGTATAGTCCGGAAAGAGGACGAACCCGCTGACGGTGAACGGTCTGCCAAGGTCGATCGTGTCCCCGATTTCAATTCCATTCTCTTCAGCATACTTTTTGTTCAGGGCAACCTCGTCGTTCGTGCTCGGTCTTGCTCCCGCCTCTACATAGGAACGGTTGATTGAATCAGATTCTTTTAGCAAGAGACCGCGATGTTCCGCGTCCCCGAGTGTGTACGTGATCGCTTTTAAGTCACGGAGTTCAATCGTCGCCTCTGGCATCTCTTGTTCGACCGCATCGATGCGTGACGCAATCAAACGATTAAAGACTTCCTCGTCTGCCTGCTTGATGTCGGCTAGTGTGAACGTTCCGGCTTCAGCGAGTGCGGCAACATCGGGGTCACGTAATTCTTCTTCCGTCACCCGGTTGAGCATCTCAACGGCGAAGTCTTCTTGGTTCGATTCCTCCAAGTATTCTTCGGTTGGAACTTCGATTCCGCTAATTCCATAGAACATCATCGTGTACGTGAGTGAACTCATGACGATGATGATGGCGATGGCGAGCAGTTGCATCCATTTCTTACTGAGCGTCTTCCATACATTTTTGTACAGCATGTCGCCACCTCCTTATCCCCAACGAATGTCACGTGCCGCGACGCGGGTGTCGTGATGGGTCACTTCGACGATTCGACCGGAATTCATCTTGATGACATCGTCCGCCATGTCACTGATTCCGTTATTGTGCGTGATGACGACGATCGTCTTTTGATACGTCTCGTTCAGTCGCTCCAACAGCTCGAGCACCTTCTTCGAATTCTCCTCGTCGAGCGAGCCCGTCGGTTCGTCACAGAAGACGATTGCTGGATTTTTAGCGAGACTTCGGGCGACAGAGACCCGTTGCTGTTCGCCCCCAGATAGTTGATAGGGATATTTGTCACGCGCTGCTGCGAGCCCGACTTGGTCGAGCAATTCATCGATGGGGAGCGGGTCTTTCGTCAAATCGGACCCGATTTGTACGTTCTCATAGACAGTCAAGTTTTGAAGGAGATTGTATTGTTGAAAAATGAATCCGAGGTGGTCGCGCCGAAACGCCGTCATCTGTTCGGGGGACAAGTCGGTGAGCACCGTATCTCCGAATGTAATTTTGCCGCTCGTCACGGTATCGAGTCCGCTGATGACGTTGAGTAGCGTACTTTTCCCGCTTCCGCTCGGACCGAGGATGACGACGAACGCGCCGTCATGAATGCTTAGGTCAATCTCTTTCAACGCGGCCGTTTCCACGTCACCGGTCTTATAGATTTTATTGACGTTCTCGAGCTGGATCATGTCTCGTTCGCCTCCTTTATTTGTTATGTATCATGTACCCTTTTCGAAGTCAGATTGGACAAGTTACACATAGGATGTTTTGAAAAAATAGTGAAACCGCTTCACCTGTGATAAAATAATATAACCAGGTACTAAAAAATTTTTTAAGGGAGAACTTTTCATGAAAATTGCATACATCACGGACAGCACGATCGTCCTTCCAGATGCTTTAGTGAACCACCCAGATATTCATATCGTCCCGCTCTATGTCGTCAAAGGGGAGCAACCGTATAAAGACGGGATTGAAGTCGATGCCACGACCGTCTATGAATGGATTGATGCCGGGGAGCGCGTTTCAACGAGCCAGCCAGCCATCGGAGATTTTGTCACACTGTATGAAGAGTTGAAAGAAGAGTACGACATGGGGATTGCAATTCACTTGTCCTCTGACTTGAGTGGAACGTACTCGGCGTCTGTACAAGGTGCTGAGATCGCAGAATTTAAATTACTCGCCATTGATTCACGAGCGGGGATCTATACGATGGGGCTCATGCTGGAAGAGTTGATTGAACGTGTCGAACGAGGCGATGCGCTCGAAGACGTGGAAGCCTACATGAAGGAACGCGTTGAAGACGTACGGATTGAGCTGACCCTGCAAAACTTGACGCAGATGCAAAAAGGCGGACGTATCTCAAAATCGAAGGCATTAATCGGGAACATGCTTCAATTGAAACCGGTGCTCCGATTCGAGGACGGGTTGATTGTCCCTTATCAGACGGTCCGCACGTATAAGAAAGCACAGGCTCACTTATTCGAAGTGTTGCGTGCAGCGATTGAGTCTGGTGAGTGTAAAGACGTCTCGATTTTCCACGGCAACGTTCCTGAACTCGCACAAGAGTGGAAAGAGCGACTCGGTGACAAGATTCCGATTCGGGTCGACACACTCGCACCGCTCCTCGGGGCGCATACGGGATCTGGGTCGATTGGAATCTCGTATTTGAAAGCGAAATAAGATGTGAAGGCGGTTCTCGTGAGAGAATCGCCTTTTGTATGCTTCAATTCTGTTTTTGCCTTCGTAAAAATAGAAATGTGATTGTCAGCGAATAAATGAGTAGGAACGTGATGAGAAACATGGAAAGGTCCATCGTTATAGCCTCCTTACATTGACTGTTGCCGACATTCATGTCTACAAAACTTCTGATTGGGAATCTTTTCAATATTTCATTGTCTCAACTTTCAAACAATTGCTGGAATGTTTTTGCATTACGGGTCATACTAGAAAAAATGAACGAGAAAAGGGGAGAAGACGATGCGATTTCGGAAGTATCTAGTTCGGAGCTGGCTCGCGTGGGCAATCGTCTTCACAGGTGTGACGTATTTGACCTTACATCACTTGGAATCGTTCGACTGGCCGTTGTTTTGGTTTATTTATACGCTAGGCGCTTTTTTCGTCATGAACCCGCTCAAGCGTAGACATCTCCATTTCACGTTTCATGAGATGTTCGTCTTTATCACGTTCTTCCTTTACGGGCTCGCCCCGGCCCTCTTGATGGGTCAACTCCTCTTGTTCACCTTTCAGGCGAGGACGTTCAATCGTCGGGTCGGACGTCGTCGTTTCTTACATTTCTATCCGTTGAATACGGTGATCGAGTGCCTCCTCGTCCTGTTGCCGGGACTGGCCTATATCGGGCTCGGGGGACAAATCGGGGAGCCTGTTCATTTGATGCAAGAGGGAATAGCGATGTTAGCGTTCCTAGGCACGCTTTTCCTCGTCCTGACGATGAGTTTCGTTTTGTCTTACTTCATGGTCGGGGAGCGAATCCCGTTACCGATTATGTGGCGATTAATTCGATTTGATTGGCTCGTCGTGTCACTCGAATTGTTGTTCACGATGATTGCCATCGAATCGTATCTCGTGTTTGAATACGTCGGGCTCATCGTCACGTTCTTCATTTTATCCGTCCTGAAGATGTCGATGTCGAAAGCGACGGAGACGGAAGAGACGAAAACAAAAGTCGATCAGGTCGAGCGCTTGAAAGAACAGCTATACCGTGTCGATAGCGAGCAACTGTTGATTGAAAAGTTTTGGAACGGACTGCGTGATGTCGTGGAAGTCGAACGTGGTTGGCTGCAGGTCAACCGAAACGGGGTGCGGACGTTTTACGACATGACGGGACGCATCATCCCGAGTGTGCCAGACGCCTATACAATCGAACGTTATCATGACGAAGATGAACCATGTTTCGTCTATGATTCGTTACATGAATGGCACCCCGAGCTACAGCAACAGCAGCAAGAGTTGCATCATTCAGCGCTCGTCATCCAGCCCGTTTGGGGAGCGGAAACGGCGGTAAGCTGTATGGTATCGACGACAGCCAACGGCGCGTATGAGACGCCGATTGCCATCGAAGTGAACCGGCTCCTTAAAACGTTGTCGTGGTCGATCGAGCGAATCGATGAGCGGGACCGCCTGCAGCATGAAAGTTTGACGGACCCGTTGACGGGCCTACATAATCAGCGGGCGTTGCGTAGCTGGACGACAGAACGATTGAATGACGTGGCATCCTATCCGCTCTCGCTTTTCCTCGTCGACTTGGATCATTTCAAGTCAATCAACGATACGTATGGACATGCGTTCGGGGATGAAGTGTTGATTGAGGCCGGACAATTGTTCACGCGCAGCGTTCGGGCGACGGATTTGGTGACGCGGTATGGTGGGGAAGAATTTGTCTTCGTGTTCCCCCGAATGGATGAGGCGGCAGCCCATCTGGTCGGCGAAAAGATACGGGAAGCGCTGAGACGCCATGATTTTGGTACGGAAGGGACGCGCATCACGGTGACGGCGAGTATTGGGATCGAGACGATTCATGAATATGAAGACCTGGATACGGTACTCCGGCATGCGGACCGAGCCATGTATGTCGGGGCCAAGTTCAATGGTCGTGATCGGGTCGCCCACTATCAAGAACTGTCCACAGAAGTCAGATGAAAGGAGGATCCACCATATGGCGGATCCTCCTTTTGTATGAAAAGATTATGAGTTCGTATTATAAAGTTCCGATTCCACCGCATGAACGGCGGCTGACCAAGAGCCATAGCGATGTAAGATCGCTTTTGTCGAAGGCTTGTTGTTACGCTTCGCCCATTCCCGATATGCTTCGAATGAGAGGGAGAAGCCCATTTCCTGAATGGCTTCACGTAGCGCGTTAGATAATTCTGTTTTCGAATAGGTGACACTCGCCTCAAGTCCTGCCTCGGCACAGGCATCATGCCACGAACCGAACGTCTTGACGATATGATAATGGCTCGGTGCCTTCGGATGGAGCTTTCGCCATTGCTGATACTTCTTCAAGGTGATAATCGAGCCCATGTCTCGCGAATAAAGTGCAAGTGTCTCGATGATGTCCTCGCGTGTATACTTCGGCATTTTGTCTGGCAATTCGACAGTTGCTTCTCCATGCCATTCATAGCCTGCGATGGCAAGTGCCTCAGCCCATGACCCGAACTGTCTGATGATGGATTCAGGAGATGGCCAATTCTGTTCCATGGCAAAGCGACGGTAGACAGAGCGGCGTGGACGTTCCTTCAACAAGTCCCCGAGAAGGCGGATGCAATGGATCATCCTCTGTTGTTCGGTGGACAGGTGATGGGATTTAGTGGTTAGCGTTTGACTCAATGATGGTTCCTCCTTCCGTGGACTCAAATATGAACCGACAAAGATGAAAAAAATGCTCCTACAATCATACTATCGGATGGTTTTTCGGATTTATTAACGTGATTTTGAAAATTATTAAACAATTTCTAAGAATTGGATAGGTCTAAAGTCACAGAAAAACATTTCAAAAAATGGTAACAGTTCTATTACAAATTAAATCGAATTTCGTGATAAATGTAAACAAAAAGTTTTAATCAACCAAAAATGTCATATTTTTATAAAAAAGTACCCAACTGGAGAAATGGGGTCATCGCCTTCGCTCCAGATGAGTACCCTTCTATAATAAATTTAATTTTCAGACTAATCAATCGAATATTGAAATTACATCAAAAAATTTTTAACAGCTGGTCAACGAAAGTCCAATTCTGCTAAAATAGGCGCATTGAGTGAAAAACAGAAAAGAGGATTACCATTATGACAGTTTGGTTATTTTATACGTTGCTCGGATTGATCCAAGGATTCACGGAGCCGATCCCGATTTCATCGAGTGGACATCTTGTTATCTTCCAAGAATTATTTAACATCGACTTGCCGGGATTGTCATTTGAAGTTTTCGTAAATTTTGCATCGCTCCTCGCGGTCTTAACGGTCTATCGTAAAGATGTCGTCCGCCTCATCGTCAGTTTATGGACGTTCCTCTTCAAGAAAGATCGGACAGATGAGACGATGGTCGATGTGAAGTTTATCGGATTGCTCCTCGTCGCAACGGTTCCGGCCGGTGTGCTCGGTGTCATTTTTGGTGACTGGATTGGAGAAGTACTCGGTGGCGTCGCGACGGTCGGATACACGCTCATCATCACGGGTCTTGCGCTTTGGTTCATTCGAAACATGCGCGGGAATAAAGGAGACGGCGGAATCACGTTACGTGACGCCGTATTGATTGGACTCGCCCAAGCGGTGGCGCTCATCCCAGGGATCAGTCGCTCTGGAGCAACCATCGTCATGGCAATGTTGCTCGGAATCAAGCAAGAATCAGCACTTCGCTTTTCGTTCTTCTTGTTCATTCCAATCAGTCTCGGGACGATGATTTTGGACGGTCCGGCGTTATTTACGAACCCAGAAACACGTGACTTGTTCGGTCCGCTCATCTTGGCGTTCATCGCTTCTTATGTGTTGACTGCGATTTCGTTGAAGTGGTTCCAGCACATCATGGCAAAAGGCGAATTAAAGTATTTCTCATATTATTGCTGGATTGTCGGGCTTCTTGTCGTCCTCTTTCTCGCATAATCGAGGCGCGACTTTTTGTTTTGCGAAATAAAAACAATTGCGATACAGTAAATCTGTACAAACAAATATTCCTTCGGGGTCGGGTGAAATTCCCAACCGGCGGTGATGGGCCATGCCCTAAGTCCGTGACCCGGGCGCACGTGTGCGAACGGTGGATCTAGTGAGACTCTAGAGCCGACAGTATAGTCTGGATGGGAGAAGGAACAAAAAACAGGTCCGTGTGACCTGTGCTTCGTCGTACGCTTTTCTGTAAAGAAAACGTTTATTTGGCTTGTCCAAAAACGACGAAACCCTCCCACCAAGACCCTAAGGACCGTTCCTTAGGGTCTTTTGTTTGTACGGAAAAAAGGAGGGAGAACGATGAAACAGTACATGCAACAAGCCATCCAATTGGCGAAATCTGCCGACGGACAGACGGGTGTGAACCCGCTTGTCGGCGCCGTTCTCGTCAAAGACGGTCGCGTCGTCGGGCTAGGTGCCCATCTCAAGGCGGGCGAGCCGCATGCCGAGGTTCACGCCATCAAGATGGCAGGTGCGGCAGCTTACGGGGCGACACTGTACGTCACACTTGAGCCGTGCTCGCATCATGGAAAGACACCACCGTGTGCCGACTTGATTGTTGAATCCGGAGTCAAACGAGTCGTCATCGCCATGAAAGATCCGAACCCACTCGTTGCGGGAAAAGGGATCATGCGTCTGAAGTCGGCTGGCGTCGAGGTGGAAGTCGGGTTACTTGAAGAGGAGGCGCGGGCACTGAATCCAGCGTTCTTACGAGCGCTCGAGACGAAACGACCGTACGTCATCTTAAAGACGGCGACGAGTCTCGACGGAAAAGTTTCCTTGGATTCCGGTGAGAGTCAATGGGTGACGAGTTCGGAAGCTCGTCGTGACGTCCATGAACTGCGTGCCAAAACCGATGCGATTTTAACGGGAATTGGAACGGTGCTAGCGGATGATCCGGCACTGACCGTTCGATTGGACCATGAGACACGTCAACCGAAGCGAGTCGTCCTCGACCGTGACCTTCGCTTGCCACTTGCGAGCACGCTTGCCCGAACGGCTGAAGACGTCCCGGTGCTCTTGTTCACCTCGTCAGACGACAGAGAAAAACGGGAACAAGCACGTGCCATGGGAATCGAGTTATTCGATTATACGTCGCTCGGAAACGTACTTGAGACACTTTACGCGAATGGGGTTGGACGCTTATTGATCGAGGCGGGCCCGACACTTGTCACGTCCCTTCTTGACGGAGGGTACGTGGATGAATGGGTTGCCTATCAATCACCGCGCGTGTTCGGCGGGAAAAACGGTGTTTACCGTTCACAACAGGAAGGTTCGCTGGATGCGATTTCTCGTTTTGAGATTCAGCAGGTCGAGACGATTGGACCTGATTTGAAAGTCGTCCTTCGAAAGGGGGCGCTCTAATGTTTACAGGAATCGTAGAAGAAATCGGTGCGGTCAAAGCGGTGAAACGAAACGGTCCGTCCTTGCGGCTCGTCCTATCGGGGGCAAAGGTACTCGATGACGTAAAAATCGGCGACAGCATTTCGGTAAATGGGATTTGTTTGACGGTCACAACGTTTGATGCGTCAACATTCGCCGTTGATGTGATGCCAGAGACACTGAAAGCATCCAGTCTAGATGGCGTGAAGCCAGGAACGCGCGTCAATCTCGAACGAGCGATGCCGGCGAATGGAAGATTCGGCGGGCATTTCGTGTCCGGACATGTTGACGGCGTCGGGCGCATCACCAAGAAGCGTCCACTCGCAAATGCCGTATATGTCGACATTCAATGCGACCCTTCGCTTCTCCCATACATCGTGCCGAAAGGCTCGATTTCGGTGGACGGAACGAGTCTGACCGTATTCGATGTATCCGAACGTGGGTTTACGTTGTCGTTGATCCCGCACACATATAGTGAGACCGTTCTCGGGTCGAAACATGTCGGCGACCCCGTCAATTTGGAATGTGACTTGTTGGCAAAATATATGGAAAAACTAGTCGGACAGTCGAAGATGACACTCGAATCTTTGGCATCACAAGGTTATGGAAAGGCGGGATGGTAATGTTTGATTCGATTGAACGGGCCATTGAGGAATTAAGACGCGGACGTCCGATCATCGTCGTCGATGACGAGAATCGTGAGAATGAAGGTGACTTTGTCGTGCTCGGTGACAAGATGACACCCGAGACGATGAACTTTTTAATCACGGAAGGGAAAGGACTCGTCTGTGCGGCCGTGGCCGAAGAAGTGGCGGCGCGCCTTGAACTTGCACCAATGGTGACCAATAGCACGGACCCACATGGTACGGCGTTCACGGTCAGTGTCGATCATATCGATTCGACGACAGGCATCTCGGCGAGCGAGCGCTCCCACACCGTTCGTGAATTAGCAAACCCATCGTCACGTCCTTCTGACTTTCAACGACCGGGACATCTCTTCCCGCTCATCGCCAAAAAAGGAGGGGTCTCGGTGCGTCGTGGTCACACAGAAGCATCCGTCGATTTGGCACGCCTTGCTGATAGTGAGCCGGTAGCCGTCATCTGTGAAATCATTCGAGAAGACGGGGAGATGGCCCGCGTCCCGGACTTGGTCGAAGTCGCAAAACGTCACGAATTGGCATTCATCACAATCGAAGCATTGGTCCAGTATATGGAGACGAGCCTTGTCACGCGCGAAGCGGACGTGTCACTCCCTTCATCGAAAGGGACGTTTCGAATGATCGGATATGAGAACCGATTCGATCGACAAGAGCATGTGGCCCTCGTGACCGAGACGCTTACAGACGTCCCACTCGTTCGGATTCATTCGGAATGTTTGACAGGAGACGTCTTCGGGTCGTTCCGATGTGACTGTGGTCCGCAACTTGATGCGGCCATCGAGAGAATCGAACAGGAGTCGGGCATTGTCCTTTATATGCGTCAGGAAGGGCGAGGAATCGGACTCGTGAATAAACTGAAAGCCTATGCCTTACAAGAAGAAGGGTTGGATACGGTCGAGGCGAACGAGGCACTCGGATTCCATCCCGACATGCGTGACTATCGTGTCAGTGCGGCGATGCTCCGTGACCTCGGGGTGAGCCGTGTCCGACTCATGACGAACAACCCTGAAAAAGTCGATGCCTTGGAATCATGTGGCATCACCGTCGTCGAGCGTGTCCCGCTTCACGTCGGTGCGCACGAAGCGAATGAATCATATCGTATGACGAAACAACTCAAAATGAACCATATTGGAGGATAAATGAGATGACATATACATTTGAAGGTAATTTAGTAGGAGAAGGCTTAAAGATTGGAATCGTCGTCGGTCGATTCAACGACTTGATCACGATGCGTCTTCTAGACGGTGCGAAAGATGCATTGAAGCGTCATGGCGTGAAAGAAGAGGACGTGTCGCTCGCTTTCGTCCCGGGTGCGTTTGAGCTCCCACTCGTGGCGAAAAAAATGGCGATGAGTCAAAAATATGATGCGGTCATCACGCTAGGGGCCGTCATCCGTGGCGCGACGCCACACTTTGATTACGTGTGTAACGAAGCGGCGAAAGGAATCGCGCAAGCGAGCTATCAATCGGAGGTCCCGGTCATCTTTGGCGTATTGACGACGGAGACGATCGAGCAGGCGATTGAACGGGCTGGTACGAAAGCGGGAAATAAAGGCTGGGAAGCAGCAACATCAGCCATTGAAATGGCGAATTTATTGAAGCAAGTGTGAGGAAGGACCGGGTGCATCGTCGCCCGGTTTTTCAATTGGGATAAGCAGGGTAAAAAGACTGAAAATTGGGTAAAATAAACTCATGGAACGATTGCATATATTCCAGACAAAAGGGAGGTTTGGCACATGGCAACTTCGCATGAATCATTGACGTTACAGTTACAACAACAAGAGCGACTCCATCACCTGCTTTCGTCACTCCTCAATCGCTTTTTAACAACAGAGATTGCGGATTTCAAAAAGCGGGTTGACCAGTCGCTAGCCGAACTTGGACATTATTTCGCGGTCGACCGCGTCTATGTCTTCGATTACGATTTCACGAATCAGGTTTGTCACAACACGTTCGAGTGGTGCGCCGAGGGTATCACCGCCGAGATGGACAATCTTCAAGACGTGCCAATCGACGTGTTGCCCGAATGGGTCAACACTCACGTGGCAGGTGAGACGATGTACATTCCACGCGTGGCAGATTTACCAGAAACCAGTGTCGTCCGCGGCATTCTCGAACCGCAGTCGATTCAAAGCTTGCTGGCGGTCCCGATGATGCAAGGCAAGACGTGCCAAGGGTTCGTCGGATTTGATTCCGTCGTCTCGGAGCGAACGTACACGGAATACGAGCAACAGGCACTGCAAGATTTCAGTAATGCCCTTCTCGGTGCGGTCGAACGGCACCGGATCGAGGCGGGACGGGAAGAAGCACAGCGTATCCTCGCCGAGCGGGAAAAAGAAATGATCGATTATCAAGAGGGGCTCGTCCGGACGTTGTTACGGCTGTCCGCACTCCGTAACAATGAGACAGGGAACCATATCGAGCGGGTACAGGATTTGTCGACGCTCTTTGCGACGATTTTATATGACCATCATCATCCGGACGTGTCGCCACTCTTCATTGAAGGGATTCGACTCGCGGCACCGCTTCATGATATCGGAAAGATTTCTGTACCAGATTCGATCTTATTGAAGGCGAATAAGTTATCCGACCAAGAATGGGTCTTCATGAAAGATCATGTGCGCGTCGGGGGTGAAGTGTTGAAGGATCTCCAGATACAGTTCCCTCAAAACTACTTTATCCAAATGGCCTATCAGATCGCGCTCTATCATCATGAGCGTTGGGACGGGACAGGATATATCAAAGGGTTGAAGGGAGAGGAAATTCCACTCGCGGCCCGAATCGTCACCATCATCGACGTCTATGACGCGTTACGGACGGTTCGCCCGTATAAACCTGCTTTCTCCCATGACGATACGATTGTCGCGATGAAAGACATGAAAGGGGCGTTCGATCCGACGCTGTTTGACCTGTTCTTGCTCCATCAAGAAGAGATTGCCATCATGTTCGAGCAGACATTTAAAGCACACTGAAAAAAGAGACGTTCTCGAGGGAACGTCTCTTTTTGATTAGAATGTCTCAGATGTTGTCTTCGCTTGCATGTGGAGTTGGATGTAGTCCGGTCCACCTGCTTTTGAATCCGTACCTGACATGTTGAATCCACCGAACGGCTGATAGCCGACGATTGCGCCTGTGCAACCACGATTGAAGTAAAGGTTCCCAACGTGGAAGTTTTGACGAGCGTATTCTTGATTCATACGGTCACGTGTGAGTACCGCACCCGTCAAGCCGTATTCTGTGTTGTTCGCGATGTCGATCGCTTCTTTGAAGTCTTTCGCTTTTGTGAAGGCGACGACTGGTCCGAAAATCTCTTCTTGCATGAGACGTGCTTTCGGGTCGACGTCTGCGACGACCGTCGGCTCGATGAAGTAGCCTGTTGAGTCATCGGCGTTTCCACCTGCGACGATGCGTCCTTCTTCTTTTGCGACATCGAAGTACGATGTGATTTTCTTGAAGGCTGCTGCGTCGATGACAGGTCCCATGAAGTGTTCGTTCTTCTCTGTGTTTCCTACAGAGAGTTCGTTCGTGAGTTCGACGACGCGGTCAAGTACCGTGTCATACACACTGTCGACGATGACGGCACGTGAACAAGCTGAACATTTCTGACCTGAGAAACCAAATGCCGATTTGACGATCGATTGTGCTGCGAGTTCGAGATCCGCTGACTCGTCAACGACGATTGTATCTTTTCCGCCCATCTCTGCGATGACGCGTTTGAGCCAGATTTGACCTTCGTTCAACTTAGAGGCACGTTCGTTGATGCGGAGTCCCACATCACGCGATCCTGTGAAGCTGATGAAACGAGTTTTCGGATGGTCGACGAGGTAGTCTCCAACTTCTGCACCAGGTCCTGGGATGAAGTTGAGGACACCTTTTGGAAGACCTGCCTCTTCCATCACTTCGACGAATTTCGCAGCAACGATTGGTGTCGTTGAAGCTGGCTTCAAGAGAATCGTGTTACCGGCAACGATTGCCGCAACAGCTGTACCGGCCATGATTGCGAACGGGAAGTTCCATGGGCTGATGACGATCCCGACCCCGAGTGGGATGTAGTCATAACGGTTGTATTCGCCTGGACGGCTCTCGACTTTCTTACCAGGTTTGAGTTCGAGCATCTGACGTGCATAGTATTCCATGAAGTCGATCGCTTCTGCTGTATCCGCATCTGCTTCGTTCCATGGCTTACCTGCTTCTTTGACGAGATAAGCTGAGAACTCGTGCTTGCGTTTACGGACGATGTTCGCTGCTTTGAACAAGACGTCTGCGCGGACTGCTGGGTCGACGTGGCGCCATGAGTCAAATGCTGTGAGTGCTTCTTGCATCGCACGTTCTGCGAGCTCTTGGTTTGCTTTTGAGACGCGACCGATCACTTCTTCTTTGTTCGCTGGGTTGTAAGACGTGATTTTTCCTTCCGTCGTAACCTTTTCCCCACCGATTACGAGCGGATAGTCTTTCCCGAGCTCACCGTTCACTTTCTCGATTGCCGCTTGGATCGCATCGGCATTCTCTTTTTGTGTAAAGTCTGTGAATGGTTCATGTTTGTATGGAATCATTCTCGTTCCCCCTTAAAGTGATGTTGAGCGTTAAAGCGCTTACGTCTGTATTGTATCGAAATTATCGTAGAAATCCTAGTGAAACAATTTTCCAGAAACACATGCCATTGGAGCGACCATTCGAGACATGGTAGGATGAGGGAGAACACGGCTTTAGAAAGGACGAACAACATGAAAAAATGGCTCATTCCGCTTCTCCTCGTCTTCACGCTTGGCGCATGTGGGAACGATGAAGAGACGGTTGTAGAAGAAACGAAACGCGCATTGCCGGATGCTGTCACGGAAGTGTATGCGGATTATCAAACGGCGCTCGAGTCAGGCGATGCCGAAGCGCTCGCAGCCATCGACTATGCGGGTCGCTTGACTGACATTCCGGCGACCGGTGCCGTCACGCGTCAGCTCGCCCCGGGTGACATCTATGAGAGTTGGGTCAACGAGGAAGAAGACGTGGCGTTTCTCGTCCATGAAATGGTAGACCAAGACGGCAATCCGCTCCCGAACCGACTCAGTAAAGTCGCTGTGAAAGAAGGTGACGATTGGTCGCTCGTCATCACGCCGACTGCGTTACCAGAGGACGTCATCGCAGAAGTCGGAGAGCTCCTCATCGGGATACAGGCAAACGAATATGGGGTCAACGCAGAAGCGAACGCTCGTCTTGCAGAGGTTCCGGAAGATGAGGCAGGACCGATCTATGACCGAGTCAACGCCCAGACCGACTATACGGCACTCGAGGCGGACAATAACGTCTTTCTTTTGATGGCGGAGACGTTGACGGTCGAAGAGAACCAAGCCATCATGGCCGATTATTTTAAAGCATATGAGACGTGGTATACCGCCGCCACTGAAGATCCAATCGAGTATATCGAAGTACTCGATCCATTAAAGACAAAATTAGAGGAAGCGATCGATGGCTTCGACGAACAACTCGTCGATCCGTCGTTCGGTTAAGGAGGAAAACAGATGCTCGCACCTACATTTTCATTACCGAACCAAAATGGAGAAATGGTCTCGCTGAAAGATTATTTAGGCAAGAAAGTCGTTTTGTATTTTTATCCTCGTGACTCGACACCGGGTTGTACGACGGAAGCGTGTGATTTCCGTGATGCGATGCCGAAGATGAAAGGCGCGGTCGTCATCGGGATTTCAGCGGACAGTCAGAAGAAGCACCAGAACTTTATCGCGAAGAATGAGTTGCCGTTCGACTTACTCGTCGACGAGGATCATGAAGTCTCTGAATTGTACGGTGTTTGGCAACTAAAGAAGAATTACGGGAAAGAGTACTACGGCATCGTCCGTTCGACGTTCTTGATCAATGAGGACGGCTACATTCAAGAAGAGTGGCGTAACGTCAAAGTGAAGGGGCACGTTGAAGAAGTCGTGTCTGCCATCCGTTCATAAAACGAGAAAATGGAGCGGTCTCAGACTGTAGACAATATAGGTCTACAGTCTTTTTTTGACCAAGTACAGGCACGGAGCTGCATCGCGTTCTCATCGAGAAATAGTCTCTTGATCAACGATTCGTATGGATTGTAAAATCGCAGCTTTTGGATTCTGAGATATATTACAATCATATTTCGAAATAAATTTTAAGAAGCTCTTAAGCACAAGGGTTTAGGGAAAATATTACAATTATATAACGTGTTGAAAACGCTTTCTTCAAGGGGTGTACCTTGACTCGATTGTGAATGTTCTGAAAAATATAGGGAGAGCGCTCAAATCAAGAACGTAGGAGGAGAGCAACACAGTGAATCAAATTGAAAGTTGGCTGTCGAGTTTATCAAATCTCGTCTGGGGGCCACATTTATTAATCTTACTCGTCGGGACAGGAATCTTCCTGACCGTCCGTCTCGGCTTTATTCAAGTGACGAGGCTTGGTGTCGGCTTGAAAGAGGCCTTTATTCCAAAGAATGAGCAACCGAAGAAGAAACAACGTGGGGACATCTCCCATTTCCAAGCATTGATGACGGCATTGGCGGCCACGGTCGGTACCGGAAACATGGTCGGTGTCGCAACGGCAATCGTCCTCGGGGGACCGGGCGCAGTCGTCAGGCCATCCTGGCGGTCAAATATCGTGTCGTCGATGAACGAGGCGAAATTGCCGGGGGACCGATGTATTACTTAGAACACGGGCTAAAGAAAAAGTGGCTCGGCATGTTGTTTGCCTTATTCGCATCGGTCGCAGCCTTTGGGATTGGGAACGGGGTACAGACGAACTCGATCAGTCTCGCCTTGAACAACTCGTTCAACGTCCCAATGGTTGTGACAGGGATCGTCATGATGGCGGTCACGGCATTCGTCATTTTAGGTGGTGTCAAATCGATCGGGAAAGTCGTCGGAATCTTCGTCCCGTTCATGATTTTTGCTTATGTCGGAAGCGGGCTCGTGATTCTCATCATGAACCTTGAATTGGTGCCGGGTGCCTTATCGACGATGTTCTCGAGCACATTCAGTGCCGAAGCCATCGGTGGAGGTGCGTTAGGTGCCGCGATTCGCTACGGGGTCGCGCGCGGTGTGTTCTCTAACGAGGCAGGACTCGGATCTGCACCGATTGCGGCCGCGGCAGCGAAGACCGATTTCCCGGGACGACAAGCACTCGTCTCGATGACACAGGTGTTGATTGATACGCTCATCGTTTGTTCAATCACCGGACTCACGATTGTCATGGGTGGTCAATATACAGAAGGACTCGAAGGGATTGCCTTGACGCAAGCGTCATTCGCCTATTTCCTAGGACCGATTGGTGAAATCATCGTGACAATCTCCCTTGTCTTCTTCGCCTATTCGACCGTCCTTGGCTGGTGTTATTACGGGGAACGTTCCGCGTACTATTTACTCGGGGAAAAAGTGATTGTCCCGTATCGTGTCCTCTATATTTTAGTCGCAGGACTCGGTGCGATGACGACGAACTTGAATTTGATTTGGTCTATCTCGGATGTGTTCAACGGTCTCATGGCGATTCCGAACTTGATTGGACTCTTGTTCCTGTCGGGTGTCGTCGTCGCCGAGACAAAACGATTCGAACTCGAACGAAAAAAAGAAGCGGTACAATCTGCCGCCTAATGAGAAACCCGCCGAACAGCACGTGTCGGCGGGTTTTTGTCATACCTTGAATTGGCGAATCAATGAATCGAGTTCTTCCATCTTTTGCTGTGACTGTTCGGTCGCTCGGTTCAATTCAGCGAAGCGATCGACGGACATCGTCACTTTTTCAGCTATTTCTTGCGTCCCAAGAGCACCATTGTTGACGG